>JANQOD010000031.1 GCA_028289745.1 Allomuricauda sp.
TGATCCGGTTCATCTCTAACTTCAAAACCTTTAGGTTCTCTAACCTAACGATATCTTTTGGCAACACGCCAGTGATGTTATTGAACGCCAGGTTAAGATGCTCTAGGTATTCAAGTTCACCGATGCTCTCAGGTAAGAAACCGTTAAGATTGTTGGCAAATAGATCAATGCCTATGACATGATTGTTCTTGATTTCAATGCCTTTCCAATTTGAGACCGGTTCATTTAAATTCCACGGGGTTACCCATTTTTCACCATTGGTGCTCTTATAAAGTTCCAATAAGATGGTGCGCTCTCTTGAAGCAACATCATCCATGGCGATAATATCTCCCCAAACAAATACAGATAAGGTGATCAAAAGTATAAGCTTCCTCATAATCCGAATGTGTATTTATAAGAATTTACCTACAATTTAAGTCAAATATACAACAAATCATAAATTGTATTGGTGTAACTGTCGAATTTTGTTGTGAAAGTTCAAAAAACTGTGGTGAAGGTCATTATGCTGTAAGAAAAACCGTCATTTTTCAATCTTCAAGGGCTTCTTGAAGCTTTTCCCATTCTTGCATCAACGCATCTAAATTACCCTTCTTTTCATGGTAATCGTCAAAAAATTGGGGGTTTGCGGCAACATTGTCATAGTCCATCAACAATTCATGGTCCATACCGGCAATTTCTTTCTCTAACGTGGCAATTTGCTTTTCAACCTTTGACACCTTGTTTTTCAATGCCTTTTTTTTCTTCTGGGCCTCGTAACCTTCCCGACCAGATGAAACGGTATCTTTTTTTGTTCTTGAGGGCGCTGTTCTTTCAATCTCCCTAAAATTCTGTGCCTGTCGCTGTTCAAGGTAAAAATCAATATCTCCCAGATACTCTTTGATTTTTTTGTCCTTGAACTCATAAACCTTGTTGGTGAGTCCTTGCAGAAAATCCCGGTCATGTGACACCAAGATCAGGGTACCTTCAAAGTTGTTCAGGGCTTCTTTTAGAACGGTCTTTGATCGAATGTCCAAATGGTTGGTGGGTTCATCCATGACCAGAACATTAAAGGGCTGTAAAAGTAATTTGGCCAGGGCCAATCGATTTTTTTCTCCACCAGAGAGCACTTTTACATACTTTTCGACCTCATCACCACTAAAAAGAAAAGAGCCCAAAATATCACGCACCTTGCTTCTATTTGCCTCTGTAGCGGCATCGATCATGGTATCTAACACCGTTTTACCACCATCAAGGTACTCTGCTTGGTTTTGGGCGAAGTACCCAATTTGAACATTATGGCCGATTTTCAAATTACCGTCATGGCCAAGCTCACCTACAATGATCTTGGCCAAAGTGGTCTTGCCTTGACCATTTTGACCTACAAAGGCCATTTTACTATCTCGCTCGATCAGAAGGTCGATATCTCGCAGCACTTCGTTTTTACCATAGTTTTTTGAGATACCATCAAGCTCGGCAATAACTTTACCCGGAACTATCGATAGGGGAAAACGAACCTTCATCGTACTGTTGTCATCGACATCGACCGCTATACGTTCCATTTTGTCAAGTTTTTTGATGAGCGATTGTGCCATCGATGCCTTTGATGATTTGGCCCTGAACCGTTCTATCAATCGTTCGGCCTGTTGTATTTCCCGCTCCTGATTTTTTTGTGCGTTCAGTTGTTGTTCACGTATCTCGGCCCGAAACTGCAAAAACTTAGAGTAAGGTTTGTTGTAATCATAGATCTTGCCCAAGGAAATCTCTATGGTTCTATTCGTCACATTATCAAGAAACATCTTGTCGTGCGAGACGATGACCACTGCACCGGCGTATTCTTTCAAAAACTGCTCAAGCCAGATGATCGACTCGATATCAAGGTGGTTGGTAGGCTCATCAAGCAACAATACATCGTTATTCTGCAGCAATAGTTTGGCCAGTTCGATACGCATACGCCATCCGCCTGAAAATGTGTTGGTCTGCTTGTCAAAATCTTCTTTTTTGAACCCAAGGCCCAACAGTACTTTTTCGGTCTGCCCTTGGTAATGATAGCCCCCTACTAGCTCATAACGATGGGTCAACTCGTTGAGGTCTACGATCAATTGATGGTAGGCCCCACTCTCATAATCGTCTCTTTCGGCCAATTGGTGGTTGATTTCATCAAGTCTGGCTTCCAACATCTTTATTTCCGCGAAAGCTTGATAACTCTCTTCTAAGACCGTCTTTCCCTGTTCAAAATCGATGTCTTGTTCAAGAAAACCTATCTTGACCTCTTTATTGGTGGCGATCGCGCCCGAGTCAGCTACCACCTTACCGGCCAAAAGTTTTAGAAGTGTCGATTTTCCCGCTCCATTTTTTCCGATCAGGCCTACTGCGTCACCGGCATTCAGTCGAAAGCTGATCTCTTCAAAAAGAGATTCGCCACCAAAGGAAATGGAAAGGTCGTGAACGTTCAACATCTCGGTAATCTTTGTTACATATCAGGAAGATACAAATTCGTAATTTTGCCCAAAAACGCTGCAAATGTTAAAAAAAGGAAATAAACTCTACAGTATTTTAACAGGAAGTTGCCCAAGGTGCC
>JANQOD010000055.1 GCA_028289745.1 Allomuricauda sp.
ATCAAGCTTGTCAAAAATATCATCCAACAAGAGAATGGGCGTGGTACCGGCCTGCTGTTTGATAAAATAGAACTGCGCCAGTTTCAAGGCGATCAAAAATGATTTTTGCTGGCCTTGGCTGCCAAACTTTTTTATGGGATGACCCTTGATGCAGAAGGCCAGATCGTCTTTGTGTATGCCCGTACTGGAATATTGAAGAGCGCGGTCTTTCTCTAAGGCCTCTTTTAGCAGGGCCAACAGGTCATTCTTGAAAAGCTGGCTTTCATAGGTCAGGGAAATATCTTCCTCTTTTTTGGCTATGGCCAGATATTGTTGCTGAAAAATAGGGATGAAGCTTTCTAAAAATTGCTTCCTTTTCTTGAATATTTCTTGTCCCAATAGCGATAGTTGTTCGTCATAAATTGAAAGCGCCCCATCATCAAAAGTACGGTTGAGGGCAAAATATTTCAACAGTGCATTGCGTTGGGCGAGTACCTTGTTGTACTTGATAAGGGCCTGTAGATACCCTTTGTCAGATTGCGAGATGACCCCATCGACAAATTTACGGCGTGTATCACTTCCCTCTATGATCAGATCACGGTCAGCGGGCGAGATGATGACCAGTGGCAAAAAGCCAATATGGTCTGAAAATTTTTCATAGGGTTTGCCGTTTCGCTTGATGACCTTTTTTTGTCCTTTTTTAAAGCTGCAGACCACTTTTTCATCTCTTTGATTTTTTTTGAAGAACCCCTCAATGACGAAAAAATCTTGTCCGTGTTTGATGTTTTGGGTCGAAACGGGATTGAAATAACTCTTTCCGAAAGATAGATGGTAAATAGCATCCAAGATATTGGTCTTTCCGACACCATTTTCACCCACCAAACAGTTGATGGTCGGTTCAAATTCAAAATCAATCGAAGAAAAATTTTTGTAATTGACTAAGGATAAATGCTTTAAAAACATAAAGATGATTCTCGAAAAGTAGGCACTGTTATCTTGCCCTTACCGATAAGGCGTTCAAAAATAAAGAATATTTGCCTTTAGGTTTTGGATAAAAACTTTATTTTTGCGCGATAATTTAATGAAGGATGGCGACATACAAAAAGCGGGGCTATAAACCTAAAGACAAGCGAGAAGAAGCCGCATTGGAACAACAGGGAAGTACTACGGCAGAAGTGTTTTCGACCTTGGACCAAAGTGCCTCGAAGACCGAGGCTTGGGTCTCGAAAAACCAGAACTATATTCTTGGGGGTATTATGGCCATAGCACTTGGTGTACTTGGCTATCTGGCCTATGGAAGGTTCATTCAAGAGCCCAAAGAGGCCACTGCTTCAAACGAACTGTACTATCCGCAGCAGTATTTTGACCGGGCATTGGCCGATGAGACCACCAAAGATTCTTTATTGACTTTGGCACTGAACGGTGCAGAGGGGAAATATGGTTTTTTGGATATCATTGAAGAATACAGTGGTACCAAAGCCGCTAATTTGGCCCAATATTCTGCCGGGATGGCCTACCTTCAAAAGCAACAGTATGACGAGGCTATCAAACATTTAGAAAGTTTCACCTCTGATGATGACATTTTGGGTGCCATGGCAAAGGGGGCAATTGGCGACGCGTTTTCTCAATTGAACCAACCAGAAGAGGCGCTTGAATACTATGAAAAGGCTCTTGATCATAGCACCAATGACTTTACGACCCCCAAGTTTCTCAACAAGGCGGGAATCATAGCTTTGGAAAAAGGGCAAAAAGACAAAGCATTGTCCTATTTTGTGCGTATAAGGGATGAGTTTCCGAATTCGCAAGAAACGACCAATATCGATGTGCTTATCGGATTGGCTGAAAACTAGATCCCATGGCCACCGAGGGCAAAAATCTTTCTTTGTACAATAAAGCTGAGCTTCATAATGCCTCTGCATTGCGCATAGGTCTTGTGGTCTCAGAATGGAATGGCGAAATTACCGAAGCCCTGTACCAAGGTGCCCATAAAGCGCTTATTGATTGCGGGGTGCTTGAGCTAAATATTGTTCGATGGAATGTTCCCGGTAGTTTTGAGCTTACTTTTGGCTGCAAGAAGATGTTGCAGTCACTGCAAGTCGATGCCATTATTGCCATTGGTAGTGTAATTCGCGGTGAGACAAGCCATTTTGATTTTGTGTGCCAAGGGGTCAGCCAAGGCATAAAGGATTTGAACGTTCAATTCGATGTACCCACGATTTTCTGCGTACTGACCGATGATACCGAACAGCAAGCGATTGACAGAAGCGGTGGCAAACACGGCAATAAAGGTGCTGAAGCTGCGATTGCGGCCATCAAAATGGCAACTTTGGGGCAGTAGTCCGATATCAAATAGTTTTTAACGGCCATATCCAGCACGCTTACTATCCGATTTGGCACTGTTAACATTTTTTGGCAGAACACGGTCTTTGCATCCTTCGATTTTAAGTACCTTTGATATTTGCGAAAGGAGATGGCATGCGGAATTTTTTAAAGCTGAAAAAAAACAAATCCTTTGACTATAAACCTAGATATTACAAGGGTGAGGGCAATCCTTTTAAAATTGAACACAAACTCGATAAATTCAGAAGTACGGCGCATACGCAACGCGGATTGAAAAATAAGGTTACCTCTGCTTTCGAAGATTTGAAAACAGAAGGTGATAAGAACCTGAAGTTGCGTTTTTGGATTATTGT
>JANQOD010000059.1 GCA_028289745.1 Allomuricauda sp.
TGTGTCCATTTGCTGTCTCGACGATGCGAAAAAACTGTATTCGGGCTTCGATTTGAGCGACCCCATGACTTCGGTAAGCATGACCATAAACGGTCCGGCGCCCATGTTGCTCGGTTTTTTCATGAACGTTGCCATTGATCAGAATTGTGAAAAGTACATCACAAAAGAAGGTCTTGAAAAAGAGGTCGAGAAAAAAATAACGGCCATATATACCGGCAAAAAGGCAAAACGACCCGGTTACCGGGGCAATCTTCCCGAGGGCAATAATGGACTGGGGTTGATGCTTTTAGGGGTAACCGGCGATCAAGTGCTTCCCAAAGAAGTCTATGAAAAAATAAAAAGTGAAACCTTGGCACAGGTCAGGGGTACCGTACAAGCAGATATCTTAAAAGAAGACCAGGCACAGAACACCTGTATTTTCTCTACCGAGTTCGCCTTGCGCTTGATGGGCGATGTACAAGAGTACTTCATCTCCAATAAAGTCAGAAATTTTTATTCGGTATCCATTTCGGGTTACCACATCGCCGAGGCCGGGGCCAACCCAATTTCGCAATTGGCCTTTACGCTTTCAAATGGCTTTACCTATGTAGAGTACTATTTGAGCCGTGGGATGAACATTGACGAATTCGGACCCAACCTTTCCTTTTTCTTTTCGAACGGAATCGACCCCGAATATGCCGTGATCGGTCGGGTGGCAAGAAGAATTTGGGCCAAGGCCATGAAAGAAAAATATGGGGCCGGGCCTCGGGCGCAGATGCTGAAGTACCACGTTCAGACCTCAGGTAGAAGCCTGCATGCCCAAGAAATCGATTTCAACGATATCAGAACTACACTGCAAGCTCTTTATGCCATCTATGACAATTGCAATTCGCTGCATACAAACGCCTATGATGAGGCCATTACAACGCCTACTGAAGAATCGGTGCGACGGGCCATGGCCATACAATTGATCATCAACAAAGAACTGGGCTTGGCGAAGAACGAAAATCCGATGCAGGGTTCGTTCATCATTGAAGAATTGACCGATTTGGTCGAAGAGGCAGTTTTAATGGAGTTTGACCGTATCACTGAACGTGGTGGGGTGCTTGGCGCTATGGAAACCATGTATCAACGTTCAAAGATACAAGAAGAGAGTTTGCACTACGAAACTTTGAAGCATTCAGGAAAATATCCGATCATAGGGGTAAATACCTTTCTTAGTTCTAAAGGTTCCCCGACCATTTTGCCGGCTGAAGTGATAAGGGCCACCGAAGAGGAAAAACGGCAACAGATCGATACGCTTAAGGGCCTTCATGACATTCATGCGGAAAAATCGGCAATACTGCTCAAAGAGCTACAACAAACGGCGGTCGCCAATGAGAATTTGTTTGAAAAGCTTATGGAAGTGACCAAATACTGTTCCCTGGGTCAAATTACCCATGCCTTATTTGAAGTCGGAGGACAGTATAGAAGAAATATGTAAATAGAGAGCATTCAAGACAAATAAAGTGGGTTTGGCAGGTGTTTTTAAAGAAAAGACTAATATTCATCATTGCGCAAGGAAAGGCGCCACTTTTTGAATGATTTTCTAAAACTCTTGATTTCTTTGCGTAAAAGATTCAAATATTCCTTTTCTTTTACCCCATCTTTTTCAAGACCATTACAATAGGCAAGTACGTTGCGCGTCATAATATTGATGAACGTAACGCTTTTCATCCGAACGGCGTAAGATTTGCTTTGTGCGGCATGTTCTATTTCTTTGGTGATGAGCGAAGTATCCGTCACTAAAGAATCATAAAGATTATCCCTAAGACTATTCGATTGCCGAAGCGCAAATAAATCTTTGTTGTACGAAAAATATGAAGCCACAGCATTGCTCAAATCACGTAGATCAAGTGATTTTCTATAAACCGGCAACGAATACAAAGAGTTGCTTTCCATTCTTTTAGAGCAATTTTTAATCATAATAAAATTACATCAGAATCAAGAAAGTTGACTTTCAAAACCAAAGTGATAATATTTATATACCTTTGATTTTAATTTTTTTAAAAAAATTACTTTGGATTTAAAAGTAGATAAATTGAATATTCGCATCCTGAAACAACTCAGGAAAAATGCCAGGGAATCTTTTGCGAAAATCGGACGTAAAGTCGGGCTTACCCCTCCCGCGGTGGCAGAGCGAATCAAAAAAATGGAAGATTTGGGTGTCATCAAGGGTTATCATACAAAACTATCTTATGGTCACCTAGGGTACCAATTGAGGGCCATTATCATGCTCAGGGCGTTCATGGGCAAACTGAAGCCTTTTTTAGATAGGGTGAAGTCTTATGATGAAGTAATCAATTGCTATCGTATTACCGGTAATGAAAACATTGTCATGGAAGTAGTGTTGAGCGATCAAGCGCACTTAGAAAGATTCATAGACGAACTGATCGGTTATGGCGAGTGTAGAACACATATTGTACTATCGAATGTGGTTTCGAACGATCCCTTGAACAAAATGTAGTTACGAACAATTGTTTGACCAATTTTAAAAAGTCAATACGAGTTCATTATCTTTATTGTACCACAAAACAGGTTTGGCCAGATTTTTGTGTTAATATCGCTATGAAAAAGAATTACAGTATCGCTTTTGTCTTTCTATTATTTTTTCAACTACTTATATCGCAAGAACTCATATTAAAAAAAGGAATCGTACTTGATTCCCTATCGGTTGGTGAAGGGTCTGGCGAAACCTACGCGCTTTATTTGCCCTCCGATTTTGCAATGACCAAGAAATGGCCCGTCTTATTCGTTTTTGATATGGATGGAAAAGGCAAACAGGCTCTTTCAATGTTCAAGAACGCGGCAGAGAAAGAAGGTTATGTTCTAGCATCGCCCAATCATATCAACGATACAATTTCACTTTCAGAAAATATGCTACGAACCAGTAGAACCATTGAAAGAGTTGTTCAAGTATTGCCCGTCCATAATAGTAGAATCTTTGTGGCGGGCTTTTCAAATGGTGGTCGTTTTGCGAATGTTACACCTTATTTTCTAAAAAACATAAAGGGCATTATTTCTTGTGGGGCTTCACTGATGAACCCAGAAATGCTCGGGTCGAAAAATCGTTTTCATTTTATCGGAATTGTTGGTAATGAAGACTTCAATTATACTGAGCTCTTGAAATTACGGAAGATCTTGCACCGAATGAAATTTCAAAATCAATTGCTCGTTTTTGAAGGTGGCCAAGAATGGCCAAATAACGATTTATTGCAAACGGCTTTAACACGGTTCAATTTGTCAGATATGGCCAAGGGCATCGTTCTTAAAGATTCCGTTTATGTTCAAAAAGCATATAACAAAGATTTGCGGCGCTTTTCTGTATTGCGTGGCCAGTTGAAACTGTTGATAGCAGAAAAGGTGCTGGATGAAATGCTGTCCGTATACAGATTGCACCTGAATACCGATTCGCTGAAAGGGTTGAAGAAAGGCCTTCGAAAAGAAAGATTGTATAGAACCCTGAAGCGCAACGAGAATGCAGCTCTTTTCAAAGAATCCCTTCTAAAGGAAGATTACATATACTACCTAGATGAAGATGTGCTCTCCTATAATTACAATAACCTTGGATGGTGGAATTATCAAATGTCAGAGCTTGATAAATTCATTCAGGGCGGCAATACCGCTGAAAAAGCCATGGGTCATCGTCTTTTTGGTTTTGTCAATGCGTTGATTGAAGATAATATTGATTTAATAAAGTCAGAAAAACAGGTAGATGAAGAAGCCCTGTTGTTTCTAAATATGCTCAAAACCATAACCGAACCCACTGATTTTGACCCTTATCTTGAAGTGATTTCGCTGGCTGCAAAAAATGAAGATTTTGGCACTGCCATTTTTTATCTGGAAGAGGCCCTAAAAAAAGGGTTTAAAGACAAAGAAAAATTATACACGGTCGAACATACTGCGCTTTTACGCATTACACCCGAGTTCAACAAGGTAGTGGAAAAGTACTTGAAAGATGCACGTTATGAGATTATTGAAGAATGAGGCTGGGCACCTCTTCCAAGTTCCAATCGATGACCAGTCCGTCGGCCAATGATCGGGCGATTTCTTTTCCATATAGCCTTTCACAGAGATAGAGGGCCGCTTCAAAACTTTTGGCACCCCCCGCGGAGGTGATATATTTGCCATCATGAACGAAGAGCACACTGTCTTTGACGTGCAATTGCGGAAACATTTGTTTGTATTTTTCGATATCGTTGGGGAAGGTGGTCGAAACCACATCATTTAACAACCCGGCCTTTGCCAATACGAATGCGCCATCACAATGTGAGGTCATATATAAGGCTTCTTTGTCGATTCTTTTGACAAAGTTCAGCATGAGGGTATCGTTCAAATCGCTATCGAGATGGTGTTCGGCACTCGGCACCACCAAAATGTCAATTTTGGGGATGGAATCTTGGGTATAATCAAAATCAGGGAGTATTCGCACTCCCTCAAAAGTGGTAATGGCATCTAAGGTATTTGCCACGGTAAAAGTATTCATCACCTTAATGTTTTTGCGGTATTGGGTATGTTGAAAAATATCAAAAGGCGCTGTGAATTCAGTGTTATAGGTGCCATTCATGATCAAAAAGGCCACATTGTAGCCATTCGAATTTAACAATGGCCTTACAGACTCGGACTTTGGCTCGGTTTTGGCCTTCTCTTTACAGCTTGAAAAAAGTATGACGAGAAAACATAAGATCAGGTATGGCCTCATATTCTAGATATTATGATTTATGGAGAAAAAATACGTAGGTTGTATTTTTGTGGAAAAGTACGGAAATATGCGCTACCTCTTCTTTGCCCTTATTTTTTTTCTCTTGGGATGCAGGCAAGAGAAGCGATACCATGACCAAAAAGATAGTGTCGTGCCGGTTACCTCAAAAGAAGTAGCTGAAATCATTGCCTATCAGAAAAGGTTGAATGCCGAATTCAAAAACCCTGAAACATCGCCATTGCCCGATCGGCACCGAAAAAATTTTGAGGGATTGGATTTCTTTGCCCCCGATACCTCATATATAATAAAAGCCCGTTTTGAACGAACCCCGGATGCCATTCCTTTTTTCATGCCCACGACCACAGGAAGAAAAACGAAAGAAGTCGTCTATGGTATTGCACATTTTGAATTGAATGGCAAGAAACACCGATTGGAAGTCTATAAGACACTCGATTTGCTGAACAATATGGGGCGCAAAGATTATCTGTTCTTGCCCTTTTTGGATGAGACCAATGGCAATGAAACCTACGGCGGTGGCCGATACATTAGCCTAAGCATTCCCAAGGGGGATACTTTGGTCATTGATTTCAACCAGGCTTACAATCCCTATTGTGTCTACAACAAAAAATACTCCTGCCCTCTAGTGCCGAGGCAAAATTATTTGAGAACTAATGTGAGAGCAGGAGTGAAAGATTTTA
>JANQOD010000073.1 GCA_028289745.1 Allomuricauda sp.
TACTCAACGGTCTGTTCACGTATGAAAATGTCATATGACTTTTTGAACATGTCCATATTTACCTTGGTCACCGGTCTAAAGCTACCCCGAAGTGCCAAAATGTTCTTTTTGTACAACACGGCAGCGGGCAATAGGTTATGGCCATCAGGTCCGAACATCACCGCATCGGTCATATCGTTTCTGATCAATTGTAGGCTCATCAAACGGTTATCGACACCCTTGAAGTTTGGTCCCGTAAAATTGACCATATCGATTTCAATGGTATCCTTATCTATGTGGTCATAGAGGTATTTCATCAATTTTTTGGGCGTGTCGTGCTTGAAGAAAGCCCCATAGATCAGGTTGACCCCCAAGATACCCAGTGTCTCTTGTTGCAACCGGGCCTCATTCTGTTTGAATCGTATGTGCAAAACGATTTCATCGTATTCCTTTTGCTTGGGGTCAAGTTGAAATCGTAGTCCGATCCAACCGTGGCCTTTGTAGCGTTTTGAGAAATCGATGGTGGCCACCGTATTCGCATAACTGAAAAAGAGCCTATTCGGATTGTCAGAACGGTCTATACGCTCTTCCATCAGATTCATTTCGTGCTCTAGCATTCTTTTGAGCCTGCTCTGGGTGACATAACGGCCATCTTTTTCCGTGCCATATATCGAATCGCTAAAAGCCTTGTCATAGGCGCTCATCGCTTTGGCGATGGTACCCGAAGCACCACCAGCCCTAAAAAAATGCCTTGCCGTTTCTTGGCCGGCACCGATTTCGGCAAAGGTTCCGTAAATATCGGGATTAAGGTTTATTCTTAGGGTTTTCGCCTTTATCGAGGGAATGTTCTCAAATTCACTTTCCCTATTAAGAAGAGGAGCCATATGAAGTATTTTACAATAACAAAGTTAAGAAGTTAGCCCACTTTTTTAAATAAATAAGTTATAATTTTGAGTTTTATGGATGACCTGTTAAAAGTTACATTTCTGGGTACTGGAACCTCTCAGGGCATCCCGATTATTGGCAGTAAACATCCTGTCTGTCTGAGCGATGACCCAAAAGACAAACGGTTACGGGTCTCGGTATTGTTGCAGTTCAATGGCCATAATTATGTCATCGATTGCGGACCCGATTTTCGACAGCAAATGTTGACAAACCCCATAGATCGATTGGATGGCTTGCTCTTTACCCATGAACATGCCGACCATACCGCCGGTATTGATGACATCAGGCCTTTTTTCTTTCGGCAGGGCGATATTCCCATTTATGGTTCAGAAGATACAATGGAAGCCATAAAAAAGCGGTTCTATTACATTTTTGCCGATGGCGAACGTTACCCAGGGGCACCGGCCGTGCAAGTGAGCCTTGTGGATAAGGAAATGCCCTTCACCCTTAGTGGTACAGAAGTAGTGCCTATTGAAGTTTGGCATAACCGATTGCCCGTGCTGGGGTACCGCATCAAAGATTTTGCCTACCTCACCGATGTGAAGCGGGTAGAGGAGGCTGAAATGAAAAAACTGACCAACCTAAAAGTATTGGTGGTCAATGCCCTGCGGGTAGAGGCCCATCATTCACATTTCAATTTGGAGGAAGCCTTGGCGTTTTCCAAACAGGTCGGCGCCGAACGTACCTATTTTACCCACATCAGTCACCTACTGGGCTTTCATGAAGAGGTACAGGCGAAATTGCCCAAAGATGTATTTTTGGCCTATGATAATTTGACACTCACCATCTAGTATGAAAAGTAAAATATATCTCTATCTGTTTCTATTTACTGCTTTGATTTGCCTTTATCTGGTGGTCAGCGGCAATAAAATGCAAAAGCAATCAGGTAAAAAAAACGAAAAGCTCAAAGCACAGGTCGAGCAGTTGCAAGACTCTGTACAGCAGACCCAAATGCGACTAATGGACATGCAGTATTTTTCTTTGGAGAACAATGATGATGCGCTGGCCTACTACGACCATTTGAATTTAAACGATCCCACCCGTTATATCGAGGACAAATTGTTGGAGACCAATGAGCGCAAAGGAAACAATCCGTTAGTGCCCTATGAGGGCATGGAAGGCGATTTCAAGATCAACAAGATCAAGATACTGAACCACCGCTGGCTGCTTGCCGATTTTTCCGATGGAAAATATTGGGGCGATCTGATAATCCGTTACGAACTAAAGGATGACCTTGGGGTAGATTTTGAGTTGGTCGACCATCTGCTCTATACCAGAAGTAACTAGAGGGTTTTGATCGAATTGGCATCTCAACTTCCTATTTTGCCATACCGTTGATATTGACTAAAATAAATGATGGTCGTTTTTCCATTTTTGTCAATAGGGTAAAAAAGCTCATATCGCCCATCGTGTGAACTATATCGATATGCTTTCTTTCCATTATGAAACACTTCTTTTAGATACGTTCTTTCTTCCTTTGTGGTCTTTCTGATGAAGTCTTTTTTTAAGGGGGGTATGGTATCGTTCATGCGTATACTTGGGTATGGGTCGAACCCTAAATAAACGGGCATGCCGTCTAAACTGTCTTTTGCCAAAACTGAGATATGGGGAAAGTTAGAGTCGGTTTTTGAGAGCACCTCAAGTATTTCACTGGTTTTTAAGATCCATTGCTTGTCGAAAGAATAGTTGGCCAAATGATCGCTTTTTTCAGTATAGCGATCTAGAATGGATTGTGCCGATTGCAATAGAAATTCTTCTTTCTTTTTTGAAGTCAGATAATCACCTGTGAAAAGCAATATCAGTAAAAGCGGCAAACTGATGATGAACCACCATCTCAACTTTCTGTTTATACCTTTGCTAGCCCCATCTTGGTTGTGCTTTTGGGCAATTCTTGTTAGGTTGAGCATGAGGTTTATCATCAGTGCCCCTGCCATCAACGCCAAAATGCCAAGCACGCTCATATAAAAAGTTTCTGTAAGATTTTCTTGAAATACCTTGAGTCCGAATACCTCAATTACGATGAACGTAAACACCCAATAAATCAATAAGACGATAGCGATAATGCCGACGGTGTTACTGAGTTTTACCAGTTGTTTGGGATCCATATTTTTATTTTTTTCCAAAAATCCGGTTTAATGACCCAGAGTATTGGCCAATTCTCTGTTTCACCAAACAAATTATAATAAACGCATTAGTTCAATAATCTTTTTTCCAACCACTTTTTGAACGAATAAAAATTCTGCGGTGAGACCCCGTGGCCTACGGGAAATTCCTCGTACGTATGGGCAATGCCCAGGGCATTGAGAAATTCAGGGCTCTGTTGGGCCCATTCCAGTGGAATTACCTGATCTACCTGTCCGTGTGAGGTATAGACCTGTAGGTCTGAAAAGTCTTTTTCTCCATAACCATCTTTTAAGATCGCCTCGTTGACATATCCGCTCAGGGCAATTACATTTTTTATTTTCTCAGGATAGGAAAGGGCTATCGCAAAGCTCAAGACGGTACCTTGGCTAAAGCCCAACAGCGTAATGTCATTTGGGTCAACAGGGTAGGCCTCACAGGCTTCATCAATAAAATTGACGACCTTTTCCCTCGATTCGATGGCCTGCACATCATCACTCCACTTGCCGTATTGGGCGTCAAAGTTAATGGCATACCAAGCATACCCAAAAAACTCTAAATTGTAAGGTGCCCGAACTGAAATGATGAATAGTTCTTCAGGCAGTTCGTTCGCAAACGAAAAAAGGTCTTCCTCATTGCTTCCATAGCCATGCAACATGAAGAGTACCGGGGCCTTTTCACCATTTTTGGCGGGTCGAACAAGGTGGGTCAACGATAGTGGGGCAGGAGACATTTTTAATTAAGAATTTAGAATTATGGGTTGCATGCTGTGCAATCGAATATTTTATTTAATTGTCTAACATTTATCGCCTGAAGTTTTAAGGAATAAAAGTAAACCAATTTTGAAAATGTTTGCCCAATAAGGGCAATGTTGTTTCTTTATTGCCCAAGGCAGCCGTCAAACCAAACACCAATGTCGCTATATAGATTACGTACAAAATCAACCAAGCATAGCCTGAGAACGAATAGGTCAACACTATGGCAAGCGCATGAAATATAAGGTGTATGCCAAAGGCCTGTCGGGCATGAAATCGGGCGAATGCATATTTGGGTTCGGCGTTTATGCTAATGGCAATCAGAGCACCTACCAAGGTAATGTAGCTGATAACCGCGGTAGATTTTCCAGCAGGTTTCAATTCAATACCATTTTGCCATTGTTGATACTGCCATAGACCATGCCCTTGATTTTCTTGTTCAAAAAGATGCTGTTTTTCGAAGTCGAGCCAATATGACCGGTACTGAACACATATTCTTCATCAGGGTCAAAAAGGGTAAGGTTGGCATGTTCGCCCTCTTTGAGTGTGGGTGTTTTGATATTGAATCTTTCCCGACCCTTTGTAAGCAGTTTAACGGTTTCTTCAGTGCCCAGTAAGGTATTGAGACCGCCAAATGCACTTTCAAGTCCGATGGTACCGAAATTGGCATTATCAAATTCTACCCGTTTTTCTTCAATGTCAATTGGGGTATGGTCGCTGGTCACAAAATCAACGGTACCGTTCTTAAGGCCTTTCAATAGGGCTTGGGCATCTTGCTTTTGCCGAATAGGGGGGGTTGTTTTGAAATGGGTATCAAAGGTTTCCAGTTCCTCATCGGTAAAAAACAAATTGTGAATGGGCACACTACAAGTGATATCGAGTCCTTTCTTTTTGGCCTCTGCGATGAGTTTTATTGAACCGCTACTTGATACTGTCGGAATATGCAATTTTCCTCCCGTGTATTCCAATAAAGACAAATCCCGTGCAATTTGGAGTTCTTCTGCCAATGCCGGAACACCCTTCAAGCCCAATCGCGTCGATACTTCACCCTCATGAACATTGCCATGGGCGGCAATTGATATGTCTTGGGGAAAAGAGCAGACCAACCCCCCAAAATTTTGCGCATACAGTAATGCTATCTTCAATAGATTGGCATCAGCGATAGACTTTTTGTAATCATAGAAGGCCACAGCTCCCGCATTGTGCATGTCATACAGTTCGGCCAAATGCTCACCTTTTCCTGCTTGGGTCAGATTGCCTAACGGATAGAGGTTGGTGACCCTTCCGTTGCCCCTTTCCTTTAAAAATACGATATCAGAACTGGTGTCTGGTGTCGGCGATGTGTTGGTGTTCAACAGAATGTCGGTAAAACCGCTCTTTGCAGCCACTTTCAGCCCCTTCTTGATCGTTTCGCGTTCTTCAAAACCTGGTTCACCAAAAGCGATACTGCTATCAAACCAGCCTATTGATAGATGTAGATTGCGGCGTTCGATAATTTGTGTATTTCCCCCAACGGATATCTTGGAAGCTATTTTTTCAATGGTCCCCTTTTTTACCAGAACATCACGTTTTTTGAGATGCAATGAAGTGTTGCCAGGGTCAATTAAAGTTGCAGACTTGATCAGAATGCTCATGGGATGAGTTTTTGTATAAACACTTCCATAAGGGCGAAAAACAGTGCAAAAATAACAAACCATTTCCAATACGAAGTGATATTATTTTGGGCGTTCAAGGTTTCAAAGGCTTCTTCAAGATTATCAGTTTTCACCACAGCCGGGGTTTCGGGCAGTTCTTGGTAGGTCAAAAGACTTTCCGATCTAGGGTAATTGAAACTTATCTTGCCCACGATTTCTTTTCCGTTATGGATGGTATAGGTGCCGGCTTTGGTCAGGTTGCCATCAAAGTACAACGTGGTCTTGTTGGCAAATGAGCGTTGTCTTGGTATGAATTCCTCGCTGTTGAGTACCAGTTTTAAGGTATTGTCAGATATGGTGCTTACCGGCATATCGATTTGCGATGTTCGGCCCAAGGTTTCATATAGGTTGGCTTCTTTTAAACTCGCCACGGCCATATTGTAAAATATCGGCACGATGAGGGGAGAGCTTTTAAAATTGGTGTTATCGGCCTGTAAAGGTGAGGTAAAAATGTAGGTGCCATTTGTTTCGACCAAAAAAGAATCGTTGCCATCATAACGCAGTACCGATGTGGCCAAACCCTTTGTTCGATAATATCCCATGACCTTGGGATATTGAAAATTAGATACTTCCCTTTCAAAAACGTTTGCCAGTATCGGGTGCTGAAAACTGATGTTCGATATATTTTTTTCGATTGGGATCCATGCTGTGAAACGGATGTCGCCGATACCTAAAAGCAATTGGGCATAACTATCCATGTCAGCCTTTTTTGAGGGTATTACGACCAAACTACCACCATTGTCCTTAAAACTTTTGAGCACTTGTGAAAGACTTTGGGGAATATCGGCAAGGGCATCTAAAACAATGATATTTTGGCGTTCGATCAAACTGTAGTCCAACTGTTGTAGCGTTGAGATGGTCAAATTGAACTCATCATTGGTATAGATACGCCTTAGATATTCCGTATCGGTGCTCGAAATGACCAGCACATCGATTTTTTTACGTTTGGCAATAGTAAAGTAAAAGTCGTTATCGTATGATAGATTGGTATCGTTGATCTCAATGCGCCCATTGAGGTCTTCCCCGGTGGGAATCGAAAATACCACTTCAGAGACAGGATTTTCACCGAATTCGACAGCTGTTTTGGCAATCAAGGTATCGTTGTCGAAAAGGGCTATGGGCAGGTTGGCATCATGTTTTCCCGATAAAAAAACAGTGAGGTCGGTCTGTGAAAGACGGTTGTTTTCAGCTACCCTTATCGAATCGATGGAAATGTTCGAAATGCTTTCAGGCCGCATATTGACCATGAACTGACGATAATTTGAAATACTGTCGGGAAACGCCCCTAGGTTATGCTGAAAATCTGAGATGAGCACCAAGTTTTTGCTGCTGCCCCCTTTGTTTGAAAATAAGGTGTTCGCCTTTAGCAAGATATCATCGAACCGGAGCTGTTCAGCAGTAACGTCAATAGATAACAATTCATTTTTATGGTCGCCCGTAGCGATATCGGAATAGGTGTCGCTATTGGTGAAAAGGCTGAACCGGGTTTTTGCATCAAGATTTTTAAGCAGGTCTTGTATGGCCCTTTCCAAGAGGGAAGAACCGTTACTTAGGGCCTGCATGCTGAATGAGTTGTCTAAATAAACAATTGTTTCTTTAGGGGACAGAGCCATTTTTTCGGCAGAAAAAGGTTTTGCAAAGGCAATGACCAGTGCCGTCAACAAGCCTAGACGGGCAAACAGTAACAACCACTTTTTAAGAACACTGCTCTTACGTGATTCCGATGCTACTTTCTGCAACATGGCCACATTGGTAAAAGGTGTTTTTTTGAACCGGCGTAACTGAAAAAGGTGGACAATGATAGGAATCAGAAGAAGAAGTAATGCCCAAAGTAGTGCTGGATGTTCGAACTGCATTCCCAATACGATTGGC
>JANQOD010000093.1 GCA_028289745.1 Allomuricauda sp.
ACGGGGCCCACCCCTTCCCATACCGAACAGGGTAGTTAAGCCCGTCAGCGCCGATGGTACTGCCACAACAGGTGGGAGAGTAGGTCGCCGCCTTCTTTGAACCCCGACTTCCATAAGGAATGTCGGGGTTTTTTATTTTGTGAACATTTTATACTCTTGGTAAGTCACCTTCCCCTTTTAGAGGAAGATTCGACGTGCCCGTCAAGAAGACATCTATATGGTGGGCTGCTTGCCTGCCTTCAGAAATGGCCCAAACAATCAGTGATTGCCCTCTTCGCTGATCGCCGGCCACAAACACACTGTCGATGTTTGTCCTATAATCTTTTGCAGAAGCCTTGATGTTGGTTCTTGGGTCGATTTCAAGGCCTAGTTGCTCGGCAATGGTCGTTTCAGAGCCCGTGAAACCCAATGCCAAAAGTGCCAACTCACATTTCCACTTCTTTTCGGTGCCGGGCACTTCTTTCAACACAGGTCTTTCACCAGGCTTGGTGATCCATTCTACTTCAGCGGTCACCAACCCTTTTAGATTTCCATCCTTATCACCGACAAATTTCTTGGTCGAGATACTGAATACCCGCTCGGCCCCCTCTTTGTGTGAAGAACTGGTACGTAGCCTCATGGGCCAAAACGGCCAAGGTTGGTGTTCGGGCCTGCCTATGGTCGCCTTGGGCATGATCTCAAAATTGGTCACTGATTTTGCCCCCTGACGGATAGATGTGCCGATACAATCAGATCCCGTATCACCCCCTCCGATGACAATGACATCTTTGTCCGTCGCTAGAATTTCTTCCCCCAAGTCTTTGGTGCCATCGACCCTACGATTGTTTTGTGGTAAGAAATCCATTGCTTGCACCACTCCTTTTAAATCGCTACCGGGTATAGGTAGATTTCTTTTGACCGTTGCACCCCCACAAAGCAAAAGGGCATCATGGTCAGATTTCAATACCGTGGCATCGACATCGACACCAATATGTTGATTGGTTTTAAAACTAATGCCCTCTTCTTCCATTATTTTCAGACGACGGTCAATGAGATGTTTTTCCATCTTAAAATCAGGGATGCCATAGCGAAGCAATCCTCCGATTTTTTCATCTCGTTCATACACGGTTACCGAATGGCCTGCACGGTTCAACTGCTGTGCGGCGGCCAAACCGGCAGGGCCTGAACCCACAATGGCGACTTTTTTGCCTGTTCTGGTCTGTGGCGGTCTTGGCTTTATCCATCCTTTTTTAAAGGCTACCTCTGTAATGTTCTTCTCAATGTTTTCAATGGATACGGGGTCTTCGTTAATGCCTAAAACACAAGCTTCCTCACAGGGCGCAGGGCATAACCTGCCCGTAAATTCTGGAAAGTTATTGGTAGCGTGCAGAATTTCTGAAGCTTTTTCCCATTTTCCACGATAGACGGCATCATTGAAATCAGGAATCAAATTACCCAAGGGGCAGCCACTGTGGCAGAAAGGAATACCACAATCCATACATCGGGCACCTTGATTCTGCAGTTCTTTTTCTTTGAGCGGTCTGGTAAACTCTTTATAGTGCTTGATACGCTCTTTGACAGGGGCATAAACCTCGTCTTGTCGCTCGTACTCCATAAATCCGGTAATCTTTCCCATTACAATCGATTATAAGGTTTCCAATTGTTCTTTTTCCAATCTGATCAATGCTTGCCGATATTCTTCGGGGAATACCTTGATGAATTTCGAAAGGCAGCTTTCCCAATTTTCCAAAATCCGCTGAGCTAACGGACTCAATGTTGCATTATAATGGTTTTCGATCAGTTCACGTAATTCCCTGATATCGTTGTCTTCTTCAACGGCCAGTAAATTCAGGGCTTCGCCGTTGCAATTCTTTGTAAAGGAACCATCTTCATCAAAAACATAAGCGATACCGCCGCTCATGCCTGCCCCAAAATTTCGACCTACTTTGCCAAGAATCACGGCAACTCCCCCCGTCATGTATTCACAGCCATGATCACCAATACCTTCGACCACGGCCTTGGCACCGGAATTTCTGACACAAAAGCGCTCACCTGCCTTACCATTGATATAGGCTTCACCAGAAGTGGCACCATATAGCGTCACGTTGCCCGTTATGATATTCTCTTCGGGCACCAGCGTTGATTTGTCGGGAACTTTGATGATCAATTTGGCACCTGATAGCCCTTTTCCCAAATAATCATTGGTATTTCCGTTGACGACCATGGTAAGGCCTTTTGTGGCAAAGGCCCCAAAGCTTTGACCGGCAGACCCTATGAAATTGATTTTAAGGGTGTTGTGCGGTAATCCCTCGGCGCCATAAATTTTTGATATCTCATTGCTGATTATGGCACCTACCGCCCTATCGGTATTTTTTATGGGGAATTCAAGGGTTGTCTTTTCCTTTCTGAACAATGCCGGATGTGCCTTGGCGATGATAGCAAACTCAATCGAGTTTTCAATACCGTGATACTGCTTTTCGCTATTATAGAATTTGGTACCCTCGGGCACTTCTACTTTGTAAAGTATGGGCGTCAGGTCAACACCTGCGGCCTTGTAATGTTCAATGGCCTTTTTTCTATTTAGTTTATGTACCTGCCCCACCATCTCGTTAACGGTTCTGAAACCTAATTTGGCCATTATTTCTTGAAGTTCTCGAGCGATGAAGTACATGTAGTTGACTACATGTTCTGGTTTGCCCTTGAACTTTTTGCGCAATTCAGGGTTTTGGGTCGCAATGCCCACCGGACAGGTATTCAAGTGGCAAACACGCATCATGATACAACCTGAAGCCACCAAGGGTGCAGTGGCAAAACCAAATTCTTCGGCACCTAAAAGGCAGGCTATCGCCACATCACGGCCAGTTTTCAATTGACCATCACATTCTAATACGACGCGATTTCGTAAACCGTTCAATACAAGTGTCTGTTGGGCTTCACCAATACCAAGTTCCCAAGGTAGGCCCGCATGTTTCAATGAGGTTAATGGAGAGGCTCCCGTACCACCGTCAAATCCAGAAATCAAGATAACATCGGCCTTGGCTTTGGCAACACCGGCCGCCACGGTACCCACACCCACTTCAGATACCAATTTCACATTGATCCTCGCATCGCGATTGGCAGATTTCAAATCATAGATAAGTTGTGATAAATCTTCAATCGAATAAATATCGTGATGTGGGGGTGGTGATATCAACCCAACATACGGGGTAGAATTTCTGGTCTTTGCGATGGCAGGGTTCACTTTCGGACCTGGTAATTGACCGCCTTCACCGGGCTTGGCACCCTGCGCCATTTTAATCTGGATCTCTTGGGCACTGGCCAGATAATTTGAGGTTACCCCAAACCTGCCCGAGGCCACTTGCTTTATGGCACTGTTGCGCCAATCACCAGATTGGTTTCTGTAGAACCGATCGGCATCTTCGCCACCTTCTCCCGAATTGCTCTTTCCGCCTATACGGTTCATGGCGATTGCAAGGTTCTCATGGGCTTCTTTGCTGATACTTCCGTATGACATGGCCCCAGTCTTGAAACGCTTCACGATTTCTGTCCATGGTTCGACTTCTTCGATGGCTATTGGGTCAAAATTCGAAAACTCAAATAATCCTCGTATGGTCATGAGATTTTTTGATTGTTCATTGACCATTTCGGAGAATTCTTTATAGGTGGCCGGCTCGTTGTTTCTGACCGCTTTTTGCAGCGTGGCCACACTCAATGGATTGAACATATGCTTCTCACCATTGCGCCGCCAACGGTACTCGCCCCCGATCTCAATGTCAAGGGTGGCTGCAATACCTCCATTTTTGAATGCCTTTTTGTGTCGTCTGGCAATTTCTTTTTCAATTTCATATAAACCGATTCCCTGTATTCTGGTCGGGGTGTTCGGAAAATACTTATCGACTACTTTGGTGTTTAGGCCTATACATTCAAATAATTGTGATCCCCTATATGAGTTTAAGGTAGAAATACCGATTTTGTTCATCACCTTGAGAATACCTTTGCCAATGGCCTTATTATAATTTTTGATGGCTTGGTCAAAAGTGTATTCGGTGATATCATTGTCTTTGATTTGCTGATCGATGATCTCGTTCACCATATAGGGGTTGATGGCACTGGCCCCAAAACCGAACAAGAGAGCAAAATGATGTACTTCCCTAGGTTCTGCCGATTCGACAATGATGCTCAATTTAGAACGTTTTTTCAGTCTGCTAAGGCCACTGTTCACATAAGAACATGCCAGCAATGCTGGAATGGGAGCCATTTCTTTGCTGATCATCCTGTCAGAAAGTATGATGATGTTGGCGCCTTCATCAGCAGCTTTTGAGGCTTGGTCTAAAATGGAATCAAGTGCCTCTTCAAGGCCGTTATGGCCTTTTTCGATTTCATAGAGCATGGAAATGGAGACTACCTGATAATCTGGACTTGAATCATAGTTCTTGATTTTGTCCAGATCCTCTTTGGAAATCACCGGATTTTGAATCTTCAGTTTTCGACAGTGCAGTTCATCAATATCAAAGATATTTTGGTCACTGCCCAAGGTAAGGCTGATATCACAGATCAATTCTTCCCTGATACCGTCCAGGGGTGGGTTGGTAACCTGTGCGAACAGTTGTTTGAAATAATTATAGATCAGCTGCGGGCGCTCAGAAAGCACCGCGATAGGCGTATCTGATCCCATAGACCCAATAGGCTCCTTTCCATTCTTGGCCATGGGCAGGATAATGGTGTTGATATCTTCTAAGGTATAGCCAAATGCCGAACTACGTGTTTCTATGGGAAATTCACCAAAAAACAATGGGCAATCATTGTAGGGAATGTCCCTCAGATGCACCAAATTATTTTTCAGCCATTTTTTATAGGGATGTTGCTTGGCGATATCTTCCTTGATCTCTTCATCATTTACGATTCGTCCCTCTTCCATATTGACCAAAAACATCTTGCCGGGCTCTAGTCTGCCGTGAAATTCTATTTCTTCGGGTTGAAGGTCTACGACACCTGTCTCAGACGACATGATGACATAGCCCTTTTTGGTCACTGAATACCTTGAGGGGCGCAGGCCGTTCCTATCCAAGACCGCACCGATGTAATTTCCATCGGTAAATGGAATGGATGCCGGACCGTCCCAAGGCTCCATCAAGCAAGAATTGTACTCATAGAAGGCCTTTTTCGATTCAGACATCTCCGGATTTTTTTCCCAAGCTTCGGGCACGAGCATCATCATTACTTCTGGCAATGAACGGCCGGTCATCAAAAGTAGCTCTACGACCATGTCCATACTGGCAGAGTCAGATTTGTCCGGTAACACAACAGGAAGAATGTGCTTTATTTCATCGCCGAACCATTCACTTTTCATGAGCTCTTGTCGCGAGCGCATACGGGCCACATTGCCTCTCAGTGTATTGATCTCTCCGTTGTGGCACATATAACGGAAAGGTTGTGCCAAATCCCAAGTGGGGAAGGTATTGGTCGAAAAGCGTTGGTGCACCAATGCCAATCGGGTGACCACTCTCAGGTCTAATAGGTCTTCATAGTACCTACTGATGTCATTGGGCATCAAAAGCCCTTTGAAAATGATGATTTTGGTCGAAAGGCTTGGTACATAAAAAAATGCCGATTGCGATAATTGTGATTCGATGATGGAGTGCTCGGTCACCTTTCTGGCTATGAAAAGCTTTAGGTTGAACTGAAAATCATCTTCACTATCACCTTTGGCAACAAAAAGTTGTTTTACAAAAGGCTCGGTCTCGGCCGCTATTTGGCCCGGCACAGCTTTGTTGACGGGTACATTGCGCCACCCGAGCAATTCAAGACCTTGCCCTTTGATATTTTCTTCAAATATTTTGATACAATGGTTTCGCTGGTTTTCTTTCTGTGGAAGGAATACGTTGCTTACAGCGTAATTACCGGGTTCAGGCAGTTCAAAAGCGCAAACATCACTGAAAAAATCATGGGGTATATCGATTAAAATACCGGCGCCATCACCGGTTTTGCCATCGGCGCTGACGGCACCCCTGTGCTCTAGTTTGTCAAGAATCTCCAATGCCTTGTGGATGATATCGTTCGATCGCTCTCCTCTAAGGCTACAGATAAATCCCGCTCCACAATTGTCATGTTCAAACTCTGGGAGATAAAGTCCTTGTCGTTCTAGCTTCATCATTAAGATATTTCGGGTAAAACATCCTAAATTATGAATAAAAATTAACCATTTAGAACAAAAACAATGGAATAATCAATGTTTGAATCAAAACACAAAAAAATATGCAATTTGAAAATTTCAAAGGGAATATTTTGCCATTTTGACAATTGTGATTTCGACAAACTGATGCTAGCACCTAGTTTTTTAAAATGCTTCTCGAAATGACGATTTTCTGAATTTCTGAAGTGCCCTCATATATTTGGGTGATCTTGGCATCGCGCATCATTCGCTCGACATGATAATCTTTTACGAAACCATTGCCACCGTGGATCTGTACGGCTTCGACTGTGGTTTCCATGGCCACCTCTGAGGCGTGCAGTTTGGCCATGGCGCCCGATAGATCGTAATTTTCACCCTTGTCTTTATCGCATGCCGCTTTGTAGACCAAATGGCGGGCAGCTTGAATTTTGGTGTGCATATCGGCCAATTTGAAAGCTATCGCCTGATGATTGGCAATTTCTGTACCGAAAGCCTTTCGTTCTTTTGCGTATTTCAGCGACAGTTCATAGGCGCCGGCGGCAATACCAAGTGCTTGGGCCGCAATACCGATTCTGCCCCCTGCCAATGTTTTCATCGCAAATTTGAAGCCGAAACCATCTTCACCGACACGGTTCTCTTTCGGCACCTTTACATCGTTAAAGTTCAAAGAGTGGGTGTCGCTTCCCCGAATGCCCAATTTGTTTTCTTTTGGGCCAATTTCAAAACCCTCCATTCCCTTTTCCACAATCAGTGCATTAATGCCCTTATGCCCTTTCTCGACATCGGTCTGTGCAATGACCAGATAGATTTCGGCAGCGTTTCCGTTGGTGATCCAATTTTTGGTGCCGTTCAGCACATAATGGTCTCCTTTATCGATTGCCGTGGTCTTTTGCGAAGTAGCATCGCTACCGGCCTCTGGTTCTGACAGACAAAAGGCCCCGATAACTTCACCAGAGGCCAAACGGGTAAGGTATTTTTCTTTTTGTTCTTCTGTACCAAAAGTCTCTAATCCCCAACAGACCAAAGAATTGTTGACCGATACGATGACCGATGCGGAAGCATCGATTTTCGATAGCTCTTCCATGACCAGTACATATGACAAGGTATCCAGTCCACTGCCCCCATATTTGGGGTTGACCATCATGCCCATGAAGCCCAATTCAGCCATTTTTTTTACTTGCTCTGTAGGAAATTTTTGTTGATCGTCACGTTCAATGACCCCCGGAAGCAATTCGGTCTGTGAAAAGTCTCGTGCAGCTTGCTGTATCATCAACTGCTCTTCTGAAAAGGTA
The DNA here is from genome assembly GCA_028289745.1 of Allomuricauda sp. Taxonomy (GTDB): domain Bacteria; phylum Bacteroidota; class Bacteroidia; order Flavobacteriales; family Flavobacteriaceae; genus Flagellimonas_A. The sequence continues at coordinate 7,444 of JANQOD010000093.1, forward strand.
AAATCCATAATAGTTGTAAAATGAACAAAATAGCGGTGCAAATATACAGTTTCGCTGCGTCATTTTCAGAAAACATCCCTTCAAAATGCGAATTGCGCAAACGACCATTTTATCTGAAATGCTGAATGGCTTTAAGAAAAGCTTAATTTCTTCATTTCAAAGAATCGGTTTGTGCTAGAAAGGCTTTTTTGAATATCTTTAGCCTCATACGACATCTTGTCTGTTGTTGACGATAAAACCAACTTCTATATGGAAACCATTGTTATCATAATCTTTCTTGCAGGTTATTTAGCCATCACTTTAGAACACAATCTCAAAATCGACAAATTGATTCCGGCTTTGGCCATGATGGCCATTTTGTGGGCGATTATCGCTTTGGCCCATCTCGATGTTTTTGAGGTCAATGCCCAATTGAAAGAGTTGGAACCTACCCATATCGATGAAATTCTACTGCATCACTTGGGCAAAACGGCTGAGATATTGGTCTTTTTATTGGGTGCCATGACCATTGTTGAAATCATTGATTATTTTGACGGTTTTGCCACCATAAAGGGTTACATCAAGACGCGCAGCAAGAGAAAACTACTTTGGATATTCTCTATTTTGGCTTTCATACTTTCTGCCATTATCGACAACCTTACGGCCACCATTGTTCTAGTGACCATTTTACAAAAAGTGATTCGGGACCGAAACACCAGACTTTGGTTTGCCGGACTTATTGTTATAAATGCAAATGCGGGGGGCGCATGGTCACCGATTGGAGATGTGACCACCACTATGCTGTGGATAGCCGAAAAAGTAGAGGCGGGCTCATTGGTGACAAGGGTATTGGTGCCTTCGATATTCTGTACCATTGTACCCACTTTGATCGCAAGTAGGTTTAAGGTTTTTACTGGCCTGATAGAGACAGATCTAGAGGAGACTATTGAAGGGCCCAAGTCGAAATTTGGCCCTACCATGCTTTATTTGGGTCTTGGCTCAATTGTTTTTGTGCCTTTCTTCAAAACGATCACGCATTTGCCTCCCTACGTGGGCATGATGCTTTCTTTGGCGATTGTGGCCACTTTTGCCGAGATCTATAGTAACGCAAAGTTCAGTATCAGTTCTGCGATTGATGAAGACCATCATGAGTCTGCGCACCATAGTCCTGTGCATACGGCACTTACAAAGATCGAGTTGCCGAGCATTCTGTTTTTCTTGGGAATTTTATTGGCAGTCGCCGCATTGGAATCGCTTGGATATCTTTTCAACTATGCCGAAAGTCTCAATGAAGCCATTCCCCAGACCGATATTGTCGTGATGCTTTTGGGCGTGGGTTCTGCGGTCATCGATAATGTTCCTTTGGTTGCGGCAAGTATGGGCATGTTCTCTGAACCTACGGACCACCCCTTATGGCACTTCATTGCCTATTCTGCAGGAACAGGCGGAAGCATGTTGATCATTGGTTCAGCGGCCGGTGTAGTTGCCATGGGTATGGAGAAAATCGATTTCTTCTGGTATCTCAGAAAAATTGCTTGGTTGGCGTTGGCGGGCTTTTTGGCAGGCGCCATTGTATTCATACTGATGCGCGATTTTATGTCATAGGCATACTTATTTCAAAAAATCTCCGTTATTATTGCAACAAAAATTGGGGATTTTTATGCTATTATTTCAAGATTTGGAAGAAGGGACTGAAATTGGCGCGACCATTTCAGAAGAGAAAACCCTTTCGGTTATTGACTTGATCGTCAATGGTGGTACTGGCAGTATCGTAATCATCGCAGTACTTTTTGTACTTCTATTTGTAGCGCTCTACATTTATTTTGAACGGATTTTTGCCATAAAAGCGGCGTCAAGAATCGACAAAAATTTTATGGATCAAATTCGTGATCATGTTACCAGCGGAAAATTGGAAGCTGCAAAACTGCTCTGCGCACAAACTGATTCACCTGTGGCCAGACTTACGGAAAAAGGAATCTCAAGAATTGGAAAACCGTTGGATGATATCAACGTGGCCATTGAGAATGCCGGTACGCTTGAAGTATATAAGCTCGAAAAGAATGTGAACATTTTGGCTACCGTTGCCGGTGCCGCCCCTATGATCGGGTTCTTGGGCACGGTGATTGGCATGATTTTGGCTTTTCACCAAATGGCGAGCAGTGGCGGCCAGGCAGAAATGGGGTTGTTGGCCTCGGGTATCTATACGGCCATGACGACCACAGTTGCAGGTTTGATCGTGGGTATCATAGCCTACATAGGGTACAATCACTTGGTCAACAGAACCGATAAGGTCGTGCACAAGATGGAGGCCAATGCCGTGGAGTTTCTTGATTTGTTGAACGAACCGGTATAAGAACATCGTATGAAACTAAAAGGAAGAAATAAGGTAAGTCCTGAGTTCAGTATGTCATCGATGACAGACATTGTGTTTTTGTTGTTGGTGTTTTTCATGCTGACCTCGAACGCGCCAAATGCCCTTGATTTGCTGTTGCCCAAAGCCAAGGGCAAATCGACCAATACACAGAACGTGTCGGTCACCATCGACAAAGATCTGAGGTATTTTGTGAACAACGAGCAGATTAACGGAGAATACATTGAAATTGAATTAAAAAAAGCACTTAGGGACCAAGAAAAGCCTACCATTATCCTGAGGGCAGAAGAAAGTGTTGCCATCAAGGAGGCGGTCAATGTGATGGATATTGCAAACCGCAACAGTTACAAGGTCATCTTGGCCGTGCGG
>JANQOD010000098.1 GCA_028289745.1 Allomuricauda sp.
GAAATACACTCCAAACAATAGAGGAATTCCTGGAACGGTCAGAATCGTTGACCAGTTTTCTTTTTGACCATCGCCCATACCCAATTCACCCTCAGTATAACAGTCTTTATGTTCTACCTGAAAAAAGCGCCTGAAAGAATTTAACTTCAATTGTGCCGTATCAACAACACAGGGGTTGCTTTCTTTCAATTTTAAAATGATCACAAAAATTGCCACTAAAGAAATTGAGGCCGCAAGCATTAGGGGCAACACTTCGCCCAAAGATGTTGAAGCCAAAATACCGGCCAACGCGGGGCCTAGTACAAACCCAAGACTCGTGGAAGCTCCCATTTTACCAAAATTGGCATTACGGTCTTCATCAGTTGAAATATCTGACAGGTAGGCATTGGCCACTGAAACGTTACCTCCGGTAAACCCGTCAAAAATTCTTGCCAAAAAGATAATCAGCAGCGGTAGTGTCATGATATACTGCCCTGTCAATTCAGTGTCTTGTGACCATAGGCCCGTCTTGGGCAAAGCAAAGGCCAAAAGAAAGAGCAACCATGCGAAAAAAGTTCCTATTTGACTGATGACGAGCACCTTTTTTCTCCCAATTCTATCAGAAAGTCTTCCTAAAACAGGTGCCCCTATAAATTGAAAAAAGGGATACATTGCCCCAAGTAACCCATAAACAAAGCCATTGCCACCAAAATCTATGACAATGAAAATAAGAATGGGTATTACGATGCTGTATCCTAAAACCCCGATGAAGTTTACCAATAGAATAGGGAATATTTTTGCAGGCAAGAGTTTTGAAAAAATCATAGGTGCTGGCTTAGCATAAATGTAAGCAAATTACTGTCCGAGTTGAACCGCACCGAACATAACCAATTGATTGTCTTGAAAAGAGCAGTTTACCTCGATAGGGTTACAGCACACCTCACAGTCTTCAACATAGGTCTGATGGGCAATGGAAGTATCTAAGAGCATTGAGATCTGTTCCCAACAATAGGGGCATTGAAAATGATACTCGTACATGGCACCTATATAGCGACGTTCAATAGCTGACCGGCCAATTGCAATAATTGCAACTCGGCCAATTTTGCATTGTATTTTGCCAAGTTTTTGCTGGTTTTGGCGTTCAACAAGTTTATTTGCGCCTGCCGAAGCTCTACAGAGGTAATCTGACCCAGCTTGTATCGTTCAACAGAACGCAGGTAATTATTTGTTGCGGTCTTGACATTCTGCCCTTGCAGTTCGTACACTTCAAAGAGGTTTAAATAGTTGCCCCTTGCATTGGCTATATCACGTCTTATTTCTTGTCGTATCTGTGCATTGAGAATTTCTTGCGACTCGAGCAGTATTTTGGCATTTTTGATTTGGGTGATACCCGTACCCCCATCAAAGATATTCCATGTCAGGGTCGCCCCTAGCCCGAAACTTCTTGTGTTGTTGACATTGACACCGGGAAAGAAGGGCCCGGGAGCGTTTTGGTTGAGATTCCAACCATAAGAACCTGTCAACCCAATGGTGGGTAAGAAAACCGATTTACTGGCCTTAAGGGTATAATCGTTTATCATGGTGTTTTTTTCGGCCTGCAACATGCTGACGTTGTTTTTCTCGGCTTCTTCTATGAAATCTTCCACTACCAACATATCAGTGAACGTTACGGTTGTATCGACCTTGTACGTATTCTCCAATTCTTGGTTGAGCAAAATGTTAAGGTCGCGAATTGTATTTTTCAGCAACTGACGTTCGTTCATCAGATTGATACTGTCGTTCACGAGATCTACCTCAGCATTGAGCACGTCGAGCTTATTGCTCTGCCCAAATTCAAAACTGTACTCTGCACGCTTCAATCGGTCAGCAGTGCTTTTATATGTTTCGCTGAGAATCTGGATATTTTCTGAAATTCGTGCAACCTCGTAATAGACCGAGAACAGTTGTAACATGGTCGTTTCAATGGTTTCACGTGCCTGAAGCTCTGTTAAATTGTATTCTTCTTTTAGACGTTGGTAATCATAAAATCTGCCCAGACCATCAAAAAGTACATAATCGGCCCTAAGGCTTGCATTATATCGCTGTGCCTCGGCCTTATATAGGCTTGCATCGGGTCTGGGCACCGGATTTCCTGTTTCTTCATCAATCACCGGATTGCCATCAGCATCATTTAAAAACTGTCCGGGGAACTCAAATGTAGAATCGTCTCTTTGGTAGTTTGCCCCCGCATTTCCTGTTATACTGGGCAAAAAACCCGAATTCAGGATATCTTGGTTATTCTTGGCCACCGCTACATTGTTCTTGGCTATCCTTACCCCAAAATTGTTCTCCAACATCAATTGTACCGCTTCTTCTTTGTTCAATAGCTGTTCTTGGGCCGCAAGAGTATATGAAAAAACGAAAAACAAAAGGGGTAGAATTCGATACACTTCTTTCATTTCAATGTGTCTTCTAATTCGGTCGATTGTGCCACTTGTTCGCCATTGTGTTGTTCATCGCCATTAACCGAACGAATACCTTGGGAAACCAAGTGTTTTTCTTCTATTTGTTCTTTAATGGCCCTTTCTACCTCTTCTTTGCTCACCTTCTCTCCGGTCTTCAGCCATTTGCCGAACACTTTTACGTTATTGTTGAAAGAGAGGAACAACGGCAGCATCAGCAGGGTCAAAACAGTGGCAAACCCGATGCCATAAGCAATTGATATTGCCATAGGCTTTAAAAACTGTGCCTGACGGCTTTTTTCCAATAACAGGGGTGCAAGGCCGGCAATGGTGGTGACCGAAGTCAAAAAGATGGCCCTGAAACGTGAACGGCCTGCTTCGAATATCGCTTCGTCAAAATTCATGCCCTTACGTAGGTTACCATTGAACTTTCCGATGAGCACCAAACCATCATTTACCATAATGCCGATGAGTGCAATGATACCCAACATGGAAAGGATGTTGATCGGAAAACCGTGCAACCAATGGCCCCAGGCCACGGCAGGAAGGCTAAAGGGCACCAATAGCAATAACAACAATGGCTGGCTAAAGCTCCTGAACGTAAAGGCGATCGTGATGTATATTAAAAATAACACGGTAAGCCCAACAAAATTCAATGAATTCATCAGTTTGAGACGTTCCCGGTTCTGGCCTTCATAAGAGGCTGTAATGGTTGAGTATTTTGACTGGATCCCTGGCATGATGTCATTTCGGATCCATGTCATGATATCTGGTGCACTGGTCTCATCTGGATTTTTCAAATCGGCCGATATTCTGATTTCACGTTGGCCATCTAAATGGTTGATGGCCACATCGCCCCTTTCAATACTATAATCGGCAATTTCTTTCAAGGGCACCCTACTGCCCGTCGAGGTAAGGATACGCATCTCATCAAGGTCAACGATCGAGGCACGGTTATCACGATCATACCGTACCCAGACCCGAATTTCATCTTGCCCTCTTTGAAAACGCTGTGCCTGCACTCCAAAGAATCCTGCACGTACTTGGTTCATGACCGAGCGTAGGTCCAATCCCAACAGATAGGCATTTTCTTTGAGCTCAAGTTTTATTTCCTTTATGCCCGCGGGATCGTTATCGGCCACATCTTTCAACAAGGCATTGTTTTCAAGTGCTGTTTTCAATTCAAATTTTGCGGCCTTCAGCTCTTCGATATCGTTTCCCAATAACGATACCGACACAGGGTCACCACCAAAATTTCCTCCAGAACCATAAACCAGGCTTTCGACACCGACCACCGGTCCGACAAGGTCTCTAAGCCTTCCGGTCACTATATCTGCCCGAATCTCATCAGGCCTTTCCTCACCCGGAAGCAGGTTGATGACCAAAGTGGCCGAAGAAGAACCTGGCCCGATGTTCTTGATGGTATTTTCAAAAAGTATCTTGTCGGTACCTGCCAAATATTCTTTTGTCAATTCTTCGTTGACTATTTTGGCCTTTTCTTCAATAAAACTGATAATCGAATCAGTTACCGTTACGGGCGTACCATTTGGCATTTGCAGTTCAATGGCTACCCTATCACTGGCAATTCTAGGAAAAAAGGATGTTCTGATGATTCCTCCGCCAATGGAGCCAAAGGTCAAGAACAGCACCATGATGAAAAGGGCAAAGGTCAATACCTTATATTCTAAGGTAAACCGGAGGACCGGGCTGTACCAATTGTCACGCATATAGACCATGGCCCTATCGCCCAACTTATTGATGATGCGCAGTTTTGCAAATACCTTTGCAATTCCTGTTTTGGGCTTTTTACTTTGCGGCTGCAACGCTTTAGAGTGGGCCAAGTGGGCGGGCAATATAATGAGGGCCTCCACCAACGAGACCACCAAGGTCAAAATGACGATCACCGAGACCTCGGCGAAGAAATCCCCTATGCGTCCATCTAAAAATAAGAATATCGAAAAAGCAAGAATGGTGGTGATAATGGCCGATACGATCGGGGGAATTACTTCCATGGTGCCATCAATGGCCGCCTGAATGGGATTCTTTCCCTTTTCGTAATGCTGATAAATGTTTTCAGCTATCACAATGCCATCATCAACCAAAATACCAATCACGATGATCATACCAAACAATGACAGTACATTGATGGTCACATCGAGCATGGGCGCAAAAACGAACATGCCCAAGAATGCTATGGGTAGGCCAAAAGCGACCCAAAATGCTAGTCTTGTATTCAAAAAAAGTGAAAGGAACAACAATACCAAAATCATACCCATTACCGCATTCTCGGTCAATAGTTGGGTACGCTGCGTGAGTGTTTTGGATAAATCGCTTACTACGTTCAGCCGAACATTTTCATACTTTTGATTGAAATCTTCAATATACGCCTTCACCTTCTCGGCAGCACCGATCAAATCTTCACTATTGGTGCTGGTAATAGTGGTATTGACCGAAAGGTTACCATCAAAATATGAACTATTGGGCGTTTCAGAAAAACGGTCACGGATCACAGCTATATCTTTCAGGCGAATGGTTCGACCCGAGGCATCTGCCCTTACAATTACATTTGACAATTCATCACCGTAATAAGAGCGGTTATTGGCCCTTATCAGATATTCTTCTGCATCGGTCTTGATATTGCCCCCGGTTACCAAAATATTGGCATTGCCAACTGCCAATGCCACCTCATTGAACGAAATGTTGTAGGCCAACAGACTGTTTTCATCAACGGCAATCTCAATTTCCTCCTCAGGATAACCAGACATTTCAATCTGTGAAATACCTTCAATGGCACGCAGGTCATTTTCGATCTGCCTCCCGATCTGTTTCAATGTGACCAAGGGCAGATTTTCTCCACTAATGGCAAAACTTATGGTCTGACGCACCGCGTCTAGCTTTGAAACCACCAAGGGCTCCATACCTGTTGGAAATGTGGGGACCCTATCAACGGCATTCTTGACTTCGAGCAACATGAAATCAATATCCCTTCCCTTCTCGATCTCGACATTGATCGATCCCGTGTTTTCCCTAGAAGTCGAAGTCACCCTATCAACACCTTGAAGTCCTTTCAGATTGTCTTCTATTTTTAATACGATGCCTTCTTCAACCTCTTGGGGCGATGCCCCGGGATAGGTGATACTGATCAATATGTTTTTTGATTCCGTAAGTGGAAAAAAGGAGGATTTAAGGGATAATGCCCCAACGATACCGAAAATAAAAAATGCCACGATAATGGCGTTTACCGCTACATGGTATTTGATAAAATATTCAATGACCTTTCTCATTCAGATGCGGTTTGGGCACTTTCACCAAATACGCTGACCAACATACCCGCATAGGCACCGGCCACTGGCTTGGCCACTATGGGCGTGTCGTCTGGAATATCTTTTACGACCACGGTCTTTTCACCAAAATAAACGGGCGAGACATCGATTACATCCAAAATCGAATCCCTGACCACGAAAACCTGGTTGTTGTCAAGTAGCAATGAGCGACTGATCTCAACGGCGTTCTCTTCTTGTTTGGCATTCAAATTGGCCTCAAGATATTGCCCTTCTTTCAATTGCTCGCCCTTGACTTCGATAAACACGGTGATGGTTTGCGAGGCCTGATCGACCCTGCCGTTGATACGGGCCACTTCACCATTATATTTTTGGGTCTTTTCTAAGTTGTGCAATGTCACCTGCTCACCAACCCTAAGAAAATCCCCATACGTTTTGCTAACGGCGACCTGAAGTTCATATACCCCTGTGTTGATGAACTCTCCCAATTTCTGTCCGGCCCTTACCAATGTGCCTTCAGTGACCAGAGCTTCGGCCAGAACACCTTCAAAAGGGGCATAAATGGTATATTTCGATAATCGCTGTTCTAGGTTCTTCACATTGTAATAACTGGTGTATATGCCTCTACCGGTGATGAAGTATTTTTCTTTTTCTGAAGTGATCTCAGGAAGTTGGGGTGTCGATTTTGACAGATCAAAATTCGCCAAATAGGTTTGCCATTTACTGAAATGTTCGGGGTAATCTAATTGCAGATCGGGCATTATCGAAGTGATCAGGTTGTAAAGATTGCTTTTTGCCGATTGCACGCTAGCGTAATATTCAGAGGCATCTATTCGAATCAAAATCTCACCTCCCCTATATTTTTGGCCTGTTTTGAACAATTTACTGCCCGGCCTGAAAACCCCCTGTACCTCGGCATACAGTTCTACCCTTCTTTTGGCCATCAAATTACCATTGGCCGGAACAATGATCGGAACCGCGCCATTTTTGACCGTGTCAACAAAAACGGTTTTCACCACCTTTTGGGGCTTTGGCCTTCTATCTTTTTTGCTGTTCACGATGAAACGGGCCCCAAAGATAGAAGCACCGATAATGACAACTCCGGCGAGTACAGATATTATGATTTTACGCATGAATAAGGTCGATTAGCTGTTTGCAAAGCTATTGTCTAACCCTTCAGTATACGGTTAAAAATTTCATAAATGTTAACGTTTCACAAAACCATAAAAAAAGGGGATGCACTGCATCCCCATACCAAACAAACTAAAGTATAACTAACTACTCATTTTCTTCGATATCATCTTCAAATTTAGTGTCGGCCATTCTGGTCTTATCAAAATCAAGGGTCTTGAATTTCGAGTTGAAGTCACGCTCATCGGTATCGAACACCAAGAATTGGTTCTTATCCATCATTTCCAAGCCCTTGAACGAATCGAACCGGTTGTTCTGTATCTGTAGTATCTTCAAACTCTCCAATTGCGCAAACCCATCGGGAATTTCACCGCCCAATTGATTATTGGCCAGTACCAGTTCTTTTAGCTTCACCAATCTGCCCATCTCTTCAGGGATACCCCCTTCCAAATTGTTCTCGAACAGCCCAAGTACCTCCAACTGGGTCAAATCGCCTATTGATTCCGGGATCAGGCCCTTCAAATTATTGCTCGAAAGGTTCAAGATTTTCAATCGTTTCATCTCACCAAAACCTACAGGGATCGGGCCACTTAAAAAGTTATTGAACATCGAGAATTCTTCAAGGTTCCTCAGGTTTCCTATTTCTTCGGGAAGCGCTCCTTTGATCCGGTTCATCTCTAACTTCAAAACCTTTAGGTTCTCTAACCTAACGATATCTTTTGGCAACAC
>JANQOD010000116.1 GCA_028289745.1 Allomuricauda sp.
GACCCTTCTTCATTTTGACCTTTGAAGAATAACAATACGGCCACTGCGGCCACGAAGATGGCCAAAATCTTATACTCTGCCTTAAGAAAAGACATGGCGCCATCGGCAATATTCTTGGCAATACGTGCCATTTTTTCCTCTCCGACAGCCTGTTTTGAGACCCATGTATTCTTTGCAAAAACATAGAGCAGTCCCAAAACTCCAAATCCCCATAAATAAGGTACAAGTGATTCCATAAATAAAGTTTTAAGGTTTTTTAAGTGGCTGCAAAAGTAGTAAAATGGGCCTTAATAAAAAAAGCCCTCTTTTGGGTTTAAAAGAAGGCTTTCCTTTTCATAATGAATTCTTTAAATCATGAAGGTTCGTTTTGTCTTGTGGTCACTGTTTTCATAGCGTTCGACACATTTTCGATAGATTTCCCTGGCCTTTTCAGCACCGCTCCATCCACCGGTATCGACCTTTTTCTCTTCCAAATCCTTATATACCTGAAAGAAATGTTCTATTTCCTTCAATCGATGTGGGTTCAAATCTTGTATGTCATCGTTCTTGCTCCAAATGGGGTCATTGACCGGTACACAGATGATCTTTTCATCAGGACCCTTTTCATCGGTCATATGAAAAACCCCTATGGGCTTTACCTGCATCACCACCATGGGAAAAGTGGGTTCGGTACCCAAGACCAGCACATCAAGCGGATCTTGGTCCAATGCCAAGGTTTCAGGAATAAAACCATAATCGCCCGGATACATCATCGATGAGAACAGCGTTCTATCGAAACGAATTTTATGAAGTGTGAAGTCGTATTCGTATTTATTGCGGCTTCCTTTCGGGATTTCTATGAGTACATCAAAGGTAACCTCTTCGCTTTTGGTCATGTTCCAGATTTTAGGGTGCAAAATTACGCAGAGAAGACTGGTAATTAAAAGAATTGGAAATTTATTTAGAAGCTGAACCCAAAACTTCCGGTAATGCCAAAGGCCCGGGCATCTGGGTTGTCCAAATAATTTCCACGGAAGTTAAAATCGATACGAAAAATCTTGAAAATATTACCGATTCCGAAAGAATACTCCCAATAGATCTGGTCTTCTGGTGCTACCAAGGGAATGTTACTGGGCGAACTCAAAGCGATGTTCTCATCTGACAAAGAACCCCAAGCACCTCGTAGCCCAACGATCTCTCTCAAGTTGAACTTGCGAAGTAACGGAATACGTGAGAAAATGCGGCCATTGAAATTATGTTCTAAATGCACCGTTGCATAGGTATCGGTCACGAACTCATAAAAATCAAGGTTCGGAAAGGTGTTATATAGCGAAAAAACGGTTTGGTTGCCCGGTATCACACTCAATAGCCCCAAGGGCACCTCACCAAAAGTCTTGCCCAGCTCAACGGTGCTCAATAGCCTACCAAAACCACCGACCTGCCAAGGTTGGGTGTATGAAAATTGTATTCTTTCATATTCAAAATCACTTTTCATGAATCCATCGAGGCCTTTCGTATAGTTGAGCACCAGTGTGCTATAATTGTCATTGACATCACGGCGCTCGACTCCATAGCCAATGGTTCGCTTACCAGGGGTGTAGATCAATGTGGTATTGATATCGAACTGCTTCACTTCAGAAGAAATTCCCGTGGGTGATTCCGGGTCTATATAGTCTAAGCTGAATTGATCGGGCAAAGCAGAACTCAACGTTCGATACGATCCTCCCAGCCTAACCCTAAAGTTTTTTAGAGGTTCCATTTCCAAGGCCAGCACCGATAGGTTGATATTGCTCAACCGGTTGTTGTTGCCCACTGTGACCAAGGCCGATGAAGCGATACTTCGCCCTAACACATCTGTGGTACTGGTC
>JANQOD010000130.1 GCA_028289745.1 Allomuricauda sp.
TATTTATTAAGAGTGTCTTTCTCGATTACTATGTATGAATGGTCAAAAAAACCGTATGAACGGTATTTTGCCAGCCTGTAGATTTTCTTCTCGGTTTCAATTAGCTAACTCACTACCTTTGCACATCATAAAAATCGAGCATGTACAGAAGCCATACTTGCGGTGAACTGAGGGCATCGCACATTGATTCAGAGGTAAGTTTAAGCGGATGGGTACACAAGGTACGCGATAAGGGCTTTGTAGTCTGGGTCGATCTTCGTGACCGCTATGGGGTCACCCAATTGGTCTTTGATCAAGAGCGTACCCCCGCTGATGTACTGGAAATGGCCCGCGCCCTTGGCAGGGAAACCGTGATCAAGACTACGGGCAAGGTGATCGAACGAGCCTCAAAGAACCCCAATATCAACACAGGCGAGATTGAGCTTTTGGTCAGTGAGCTGCATATTTTGAACCGGTCTTTGTTGCCTCCGTTCACTATTGAAGACGATACCGATGGCGGAGAAGACCTGCGTATGAAATACCGCTATCTCGACATTCGAAGAAATGCGGTCAAGAACAATCTCATCTTTCGCCATAAGGTGACCATGGAGGTTCGAAAATACCTTTCAGATCAAGGTTTTATTGAGGTCGAGACCCCGTATTTGATAAAATCGACTCCTGAAGGAGCACGTGATTTTGTGGTTCCCAGTCGTATGAACGAAGGGCAGTTCTATGCCCTGCCCCAGTCACCGCAGACCTTCAAACAATTATTGATGGTCGGTGGCATGGACAGGTATTTTCAGATAGTGAAATGCTTTCGTGACGAAGACCTACGCGCTGACCGACAGCCTGAGTTTACGCAGATAGACTGCGAAATGGCTTTTGTGGAACAAGAAGATGTATTGGCCGCCTTTGAAGGCTTGACAAAGCATTTATTGAAAGAAATAAAAGGGATCGAAATCGATACGTTTCCGCGCATGACCTATGATGAGGCCATGCGCCGTTACGGCAACGACAAGCCCGATATTCGCTTCGGGATGGAGTTTGCCGAACTCAATGAAATGGCCCAGCACAAAGATTTCAATGTCTTCAATTCTGCTGAGCTGGTTGTAGGCATTGCCGTGCCCGATGCCGCTTCTCATACAAGAAAGGAAATCGATGCCTTGACCGATTGGATCAAACGACCACAGGTGGGGGCCAAAGGCATGGTTTATGTCAAATGTAATGAAGACGGCACCTTCAAATCATCGGTCGACAAATTTTATGATCAAGATGATCTGGCAGCATGGGCGCGATTGACAGGGGCCACCGCCGGAGACTTGATCCTCGTGCTTTCGGGGAATGCTGATGAAACGCGAACACAGCTCAGCGCCCTAAGAATGGAAATGGCCGAACGCTTGGGGTTGCGAAGGGCCGATGAATTTGCCCCTCTTTGGGTCGTAGACTTTCCTTTATTGGAGCTGGATGGGGAAACAGGGCATTACCATGCCATGCACCACCCCTTCACCTCGCCCAAACCAGGCCAATTAAAATTATTGGACACTGACCCAAGCGCCGTTCGGGCCAATGCCTATGATCTGGTGCTCAATGGAAATGAAATCGGGGGGGGGTCGATTCGTATCCATGATAAAAAGACCCAAGAAATCATGTTCAGGCACCTTGGCTTTAGCCCAGACGAAGCGAAGGCCCAGTTCGGATTTTTGATGGAGGCCTTTCAATACGGTGCACCCCCACATGGCGGAATTGCATTTGGATTGGATAGACTGGTGGCCATTTTAGGCGGACAGGAAACCATTCGTGATTTTATCGCCTTCCCAAAAAACAATAGCGGCAGGGATGTCATGATCGATGCGCCGGCACGAATCGATGAAGAACAATTAAAAGAATTGAATTTAAAATTAGATCTATAAGAGACAACCATAAGACCGCTCTGCCGTTAGGCAGTAGACACAGAATACGGTTGCTTTCATACTGACCCTATTGTGCTGCTTTGCCATTCTGACCCCCTCGAATGCCCAATGTAAAAATCTCCCTGCAAAAGCATGGCCCTGTCAAGTTTTGAAAACCTGTCAGGTCTATAATCGTTAACTATCGGTACCTTTGCTCTTGGTTACAAAAGGCAGAAATTATGCCCAAGCTGAAGCTACTTCTCAAAAAATTCCTGAAATGGCGATATAAAAACATCTCCAACAAAACCTTTGTACAGCTTTTGAGCGTGGTGGTAGGGTTATTGGCAGGATTGGCGGCGGTGTTCCTAAAAAATGTGACCTACTTCATTGAATCATTGCTTGAGAAGGGAATTATATTTTCTGAAAACCAATTATACTTTGTCTTACCCGTCATCGGTCTGGCACTGGTCTATCTCTACGTGAAATTCGTGCACAAAGAGAAATTGGAGCATGCGATTTCATCCATTCTTTTTGCGTTGTCAAGAAAACGCGGCCTGCTTTCGACCAAACAGATCTATACCCCCTTGATAACGGCCCCGTTGACCGTTGGCTTTGGTGGGTCGGTAGGTTTGTTGGGGCCTGCAGTGGCCTCTGGCTCAGCGCTCAGCTCGGCCATGGGCCGATTGGTTCATGTTGATGCCAAGACCCGTTCATTATTGATCGCCTGTGCTTCAACAGGTGCCGTTGCCTCCATCTTTCAATCGCCCATTGCTGCCATCGTTTTTGCCGTAGAGGTATTCAGCCTTGACTTGACCATGCTTTCTGTGCTACCCTTGCTGCTGGCCTCCATTTCTGGAGTACTTACTTCCTATTTTTTCTTGGGCAACGAGGTACTTTTCAGTTTTTCACTTACCGAGGGCTTTGACCTCAACGATACGTTATTCTATATATTATTGGGCATAGGCACTGGTATGGCCTCCATTTATTTTACCAAAATGTATTTCGGCATCCTAAAATTGTTCAGGCCTTTTCGCAGTCCGAAATACAAATTGTTGGTCGGGGGTGTCGCCATTGGCATTATGTTGTATTTCATTCCACCGCTTTATGGTGAAGGCTTTGGCTTCATCAACGACTTGCTCGAGGGAGACCATCTCAAAGCCTTGGGAAATACACCATTTGATAGATTCGCCGATAATATCTGGGTCGTCATTGCCTTACTGTTCGGCATTACCATTTTTAAGGCCATAGCGATGACCACCACCTTTGCCGCCGGGGGTGCCGGGGGGGTCTTCATCCCCACCATGGTCATGGGCAGCGCCCTGGGCAACGTGGTCGCCAAGGTCATCAACAACATCGGGTTTGGTTTTCAGGTCTCAGAGTCAAACTTTACCCTGATCGGCATGGCAGGTCTGATAGCCGGGGTGATACATGCCCCCTTGACCGCTATTTTCTTGATTGCCGAAATCACCGGAGGGTACCAGCTTTTTGTGCCCCTGATGATCACGGCCTCGATTTCGTATCTTATTACCAGAAATACGTTAGATTATACCATCTATACCAAAGATCTTGCCCGACAAGGGGCTTTGCTGACACATAACAAAGACCAGGCCGTCTTGACATTGATGAAGCTCGATGATGTCATCGAAAGAAACTTCAAATCGGTGAACCCAGAGATGACCTTGGGCCAAATGTTGCATGATGCCGTATCAAAATCGTCGCGGAACCTTTTTCCGGTGTTGGATGTGGAAAAGAAGCTCGTAGGCATTGTATTGCTCGATGATATACGTGAATTTATGTTCAATGCCGAACTCTATGAGACCACCAAGGTCAGAAATCTAATGCAAACGCCCCCAGAGCAAATCTTTTATGGGCAAGACAGCATGAAAACAGTGATGCAAAAATTTCAAAACAGCAGTGCGTGGAATTTACCCGTCATCAAAGATGGCAAATATCATGGCTTTGTCTCAAAATCAAAGCTTTTGACGACCTATAGAAGAGAATTGATAAATTTCACCAAAGAATCATGAAACTGCGATATTTTATCATGCTGATCGTATTGGCCTCCATAGGTTCAATTGTTTATGGGTTTACCATTAAGGCAGATAGCCACAAAGAAGCCGACAGATATATCGGTATGGGCACTGTAGGCCTTTTTCTGATTGCCATGCCCCTCTTTTTAATCAAGGAAAGTAAGGGCAAAAAAATGAAAGATTATATGCTGACCAAAGAAAACATTGATAAAATGAAAATGAAAGATAGGAAGAAGCCTGAAAATCAATAATTTTATATAGATTTAAACTATTTGGTGCCTTTGGGCACCCAAAATAGAGTACTTTCGCATTTTAACATTTATTTTTTATCAATGACTGGAACAGTTAAATTTTTTAATGACTCAAAAGGTTACGGATTCATTACCA
>JANQOD010000180.1 GCA_028289745.1 Allomuricauda sp.
TTCAAGACTGCCGCATTCGACCACTCTGCCATTCCTCCAGTAAAAAGAAGAGGTCTGGTTTTCGAGACTGCCGCTCCCGATAACTATCGGGACGACCACTCTGCCATTCCTCTATAATATGCCCACCTTTTATCGGTGAGCGGGCCTGCCCGCCGAAGCCTCGGCGTAGGCGGGTGCAAATATACACAGCTTTTTGAAAATTATAATCTTCAAAACTTAAATTTTGTTTCCTCTCAGTGTTCGCCCTGAAGATTGTACTTTTGTCGGCATGACCGAATGGTGGCACTATCCTTTGTTGATCGTAGTGGGCTTTGTAGTAGGCTTCATCAATACCATTGCAGGGGGTGCATCCCTTATCTCATTGCCTACATTGATATTTTTAGGACTTCCCCCAGCGGTGGCCAACGGCACCAATCGAGTGGCCATAGCCGTACAGACCGCCATGGCTACCGCAGGCTTTAAAAGCAAGGGCGTTTCCAATTTTCCGTTCAATCTATATTTGGGATTTGCGGCATTGTTGGGTGCTATTATCGGGGCCCAAATTGCAGTCGATATCAAAGGCGAGACCTTTAATCGTATCCTTGCCATTATTATGATCGTGGTGGTCTGTCTGATTGTTTTTAAGCCCCGGATTAAAATCGAGGATTTGCCCGAACGCCTGACCGGCAAATATCGATGGCTTTCAATGTTGGCATTTTTCTTTTTTGGTATCTATGGCGGATTTATCAACGCGGGCATTGGTTTTGTCATCATACTCTTTTTGCATTATGTGAACCGAATGAACTTGGTCAAGGTAAATGCGACCAAGGTCTCGGTGGTGTTCATCTATACCATGGCGGCACTGACAGTTTTTATTCTCAATGACAAGGTCAATTGGAAAGTGGGCTTCATACTTGCAGCGGGCAATGGCCTCGGTGCTTGGTTTTCAAGCCGGGTATCGGTAAAAAAGGGAGACGGCTTTATCAAGACTTTTTTGGTCATTATGGTCATTGCCATGGCCATTAAACTCTGGTTTTTCTAAATCTCTGATAGTTTTGTACTTTTCATCAACCATCAACTAATAACTATTAACTATCAACTACTAACTATCAACTACTAACTACTAACTACTAACTACTAACTATTAACTATTAACTATTAACTACTCCCATGCCCGGATTTGAATTATTTGGCGAAGAAGAACGACAACAGGTCGAAATAGTATTGCACACGGGTGTTCTGATGCGCTATGGTTTTGACGGTATGCGCGATGGCCATTGGAAAGCCAGAGAGCTTGAAGAAGCCCTGAGCCAACGCATGCAGGTCAACCATGCCCACGTGGTCAGTAGCGGAACCGCGGCATTGACCATTGCCTTGGCCAGTGCTGGGGTGGGGGCCGGTGATGAGGTTATTATGCCCACTTTTACCTTTGTGGCGAGTTTCGAGTCGATTTTGGCATTGGGAGCCGTACCCATATTGGTCGATGTTGATGATACCCTGACCTTAAATCCGAAAGCAGTTGAAAATGCGATCACATCGAAGACCAAAGTCGTGATGCCCGTACATATGTGCGGTTCCATGGCCGATTTGGACGCCTTGCAGCACATTTGCAACAAGCATGGATTATTGTTGCTCGAAGATGCCTGTCAGGCCATTGGTGGAAGCTATAAGGGCGAACCATTGGGAAGCATAGGGGATTTGGGGTGCTTTTCTTTCGATTATGTAAAAACGGTCACTTGTGGTGAAGGTGGCGCGCTGATCACCGACAATGATGAATATTACGAAAATGCCCATAAATATTCCGATCATGGGCATGATCATGTTGGTGACGATAGGGGAGCGGAGGCACATCCCTTTTTAGGATACAACTTTCGCATTTCTGAATTGAACGCCGCTGTGGGTTGTGCCCAAATACAGCGGTTAGATAGGTTCTTGGCCATTCAAGAGAAAAACTACAGTATACTTCGAGAAGCCCTCTCAACGGTTGAAGGGGTCATCTTTAGGCGGGTACCCGATGGGGGAGTTGAGAACTACTCCTTTATCAATTTTTTCCTCCCAACCGAAGATATGGCCAGACGAACGCATAATGCACTTTTAGATGCCGGTGTAGATGGCTGTTTTTATTGGTACGACAATAACTGGCATTATTACCGTAAATGGCAACATCTTTCCGACCAGAAGACGTTGGGCAAACTTCCCCAAGAGGTGCAGCACGGACTTCAGGATTTTTCCAAAATGGATTTTTCGGCCTCAGATCATTGGGTAGGAAGGAATATTTCTTGCCTGATAAAATTGGGTTGGACCGAAAATGAAGTTAGAGAGCGAGCTGATACTATGGTCCGTATTTTAAAAAGTTTATAGGTTTAGGTGTTTAGATGTATGGTGTTGCTGAAAGATCCAAACACATAAAATTAGTAACCCTGAACTCCAAATATCTCAACACATAATCCCTTTTCGTTCAAGAAGACCAAAGATTTTGTCATAATTTGAGACAAGCTGTAACTAAATCAGTAAAGACAGCAATCTTTATGAGCGATTTAGAACATACTTTCCTGGCTATGCTCGATTCTATGTATGAAAAGATATTCCGCATATGCATTTCATGCACAAAAAACAATGAGGACGCCAAGGACCTTTTTCAAGAAGTGTTGGTCAATATTTGGAAATCCTTGCCAAGTTTTAGGGGTGATGCTGCACTCTCGACCTGGGTTTATCGTATTACGATCAACGTTGGTCTAAGGTATAAAAACAACCTGATGAAAAGGAGGGCTCGCATTTCTCATGCCAATAGCATTGAAATCGAGCGGATTGGGAGCGAGAACGTAGAAAACCCGAATCAAAAAAGGTTGGCGCTATTGCGTACATGCGTCAGAAACCTCAATGATGTGGATAAAGCAGTGACCACCCT
Organism: Allomuricauda sp.; assembly: GCA_028289745.1. Lineage (GTDB taxonomy): Bacteria > Bacteroidota > Bacteroidia > Flavobacteriales > Flavobacteriaceae > Flagellimonas_A. Next base: position 2,888 of record JANQOD010000180.1, read on the forward strand.
TTTTTTGGAAGAATTATCATATAGGGAAATTTCTGAAATCACCGGGTTAAAAGAAAATACGGTTGCTGTTCGAATTAAACGGATTAAAAAGAAGTTGTTGAATTGTATAAATGAAAGGCTATGATAGAGAACGAATTGATTGCCCTTTGGCAATCCTCGCCAAAACACGAGCGTATAAAATTTGAAAAATCAAAATTGATGTTGGATGCACAATCAAGTTTGAATAGGTTTGATAAGGCCAATAAATATTGGTGTTTTGTGGAAATTGGTACAGCTCTAATTTTGATTCCTTTTTTTACGTATCAAGCATATCGATTGCCAAATATGCTTGCAAAGTTTGGAGCGATTTTGATTGCAATTTGGCTTGTATATGTTATAAATAACGCTTTAAAACTCAAAAAGGCAAAGCCCGATGAAGCAAGCTCTTATCTCGAGTATTTAAATCAGAGCAAAGCGTATTTGGAAAATCATAAGAGTTTGTCAGAAAATTTAATGTATTGGTATGTTCTTCCGTGTTTTATTGGTGTAATACTGATAATAATTGGAAAATTAGAACTTCCTACAAAGTCTTGGGCAGAAATCGGTGAAAACAAAATGGTCTGGATTACTTTTTCCCTTTTAATTATAATTGGGGTATTCGCCTATCTCATTAATAAATGGGTCATCAAAAAGGAATTTTTGTCCAGATTGAAAAAAATAGATGAACTATTAGAATTGCTTAAGGAGGGCAAATAGTGATAATTTTGCATTTGAATTGAACCTTAAACCCATAAACCTTGAACTTTTAAACTAATAACCCACATACTCCACAATCTCCAACCCATAGCCGACCATGCCGACACGTTTGGCTTGTTTCGAATTGGTCAATAATCTGATTTTAGAGATGTCGAGATCGTGCAGTATTTGGGCGCCAATGCCAAAGTCCTTGGCATCCATCTCAATAGGGGGGGCCTTCAGTTCACCTTTTTTCTGTAAATCTCTCAATTGTTGCAATCGATTGATCAGGTTCATCGATTTTGGCTCTTGGTTGATGAAGACAAAGGCACCTTTTTGCTCTTTTTCGATGGCCGCGAACATATCTTGCAATTTCTGATCCGGACTGTTGGTAAGGGTACCCAAAATATCGTTGTTGACCAAAGTAGAGTTGATACGGGTCAACACTTGTTCTCCCTTGTGCCAAATGCCTTTGGTCAAGGCGATGTGTATTTGGTCATTTGTGGTCTGTGCATAGGCACGGAGCCGAAATTCACCAAAGCGTGTATGTACCATGAAGTCTTCCTTTTTCTCGATAAGGCTATCATGTTCCATCCGATAGGCGATCAAATCTTCGATCGAAACGATTTTGAGGTCAAATTTTTTGGCAACATTCATCAGTTGTGGCAAACGGGCCATACTGCCATCTTCGTTCAAGATCTCGACCAATAGGCCAGCAGGTTGAAGTCCTGCTAAACGCGCAAAATCGATGGCGGCCTCGGTATGGCCCGTGCGGCGCAGTACCCCGCCTTCTTTCGCACGCAACGGAAAAATATGGCCAGGCCTTCCCAAATCATCGGGCTTGATGTTTTTGTCGACCAGGGCCTTTACCGTTTTTGCCCTATCATGGGCAGAGATGCCCGTGGTGCATCCATGGCCAATGAGATCGACCGATACGGTGAACTGGGTATGGTGCAGCACGGTATTGTTTTCTACCATCATTGAAAGCCCCAACTCGTTACAGCGTTCTTCGGTCAAAGGGGCACAAATGAGCCCTCGGCCATGGGTGGCCATAAAGTTGATGATTTCTGGACTCACCATTTCCGCTGCCGCGATGAAGTCTCCCTCATTCTCACGGTTTTCATCGTCGACCACTATAATGACCTTCCCTTTTCGAATATCATCAATGGCATCTTCGATCGTGTTGAGTTGTATCTTGTCCTCCATAGTATTTATCATTCCGCCGTGTCTTTTTTCTTTTTCTTGAAGAAATCGGTGATACGCTGTACTAAATTTCCATCGCCCATTAAGCCGCGATCAGCGGTGGCGCGTTGGGTCAAAACAACGCTCAAAGGTAACATTATCAGCACAGAAAGCCATGCGCCCAGCATGGGATGTATATTACCCTCTTTGGCGTAATTGCCCGCAAAGACCCCAATGAAATAATAGGCCAAAAACAGCATAATGGCAATGACCATGGGTAGGCCCAGTCCACCTTTGCGAATAATGGCGCCCAGAGGGGCACCCACGAAAAACAAGATGATGCATGAAAAGGCCAGCGCGAACTTTTTATGCAATGATAGCACATGGCTATTGTAAAACTTGAATCTGTTGCGGAGCTCATCTTTTTTGGCACGTATCGTGGTCAAGAGGTTCGATACTTTGTTTTTGGCATTGGTCAGCAATTGTAAACGCTGCCATTCGGCATAGCGCTCAAGAAGTTGGGCAATGGTGGTTGTAGTATCTGTTGCCATTATTGACCCTTGTTTTTTCCAAGGGACTCTTTTTGACTCATTGGTGAGACTGTCATTCTGCCTTGGAACAGGAAAAGCCCCCATGCGGGCCATGATGTTCTTTGAAAATGCGCGTATTTGCCTAACATTGTTATCACGAAGCGAATCAATATCTTTTCGCAAGCGGACAACATTTTTCATTTTGTCGGTGGTGATGTCCGATTCCTTTTCAACATCAAGGTCGTTCAAAGATGAAATGTCAATGTTCTTGATGTACGTTTCAAATTCGGCTTTGGCAAAGGGGTGTTTCTTTTTATCATCTCTTGATTTGGGATCAACGTCTTCATAGTAATGGCCATCGTTCAAGACAAGCTGTATGATATCAGATTCTTCATCACTGATCAGTTCACCGGTCTTGGCTCGTATTACTGTACGGTTTATGGCACTTTTTGATTTTTGGTGTATGATGACATCTTCTAGGAAACGATCTTTTTCACCATATTTTTTTTCGACCTTGATGTTCATATCAGAACCTTCAATATCGCTGAACACGCCCTCTACAATTACCGCCGCGGGCTTTACCTTGGCAATGTTTCGGCGCATATTGTAGATTTTCTGTTCAGAAGCAGGAATAACATTGTTCGCTAAAAAAAAGGTGAACCCTCCCAGTACAACCACAAAGATGATGATGCTCACCATGGCCCGTTGTAATGAAATGCCCGAGGCCTTCATGGCAGCGAACTCATAATTTTCGGCAAATGTACCAAACGTCAATATTGAAGACAGCAATACCGTCAACGGCAACACCTTGTCTATGAGGGTGGGCATATAGTAAAAAAGAAACTTGCCTATAATCCACAGATCAAGATCTTTTCCGGCCAGATCGTCTATAAAAAGCCAGATCGTCTGAAATATGAAGATGAACATCAATATTGCAAACGAACTGAAAAAATTATAAAGAAACCGTGATAATATATACCGGTCGAGTATCTTCAAGATATGCGTTTAATTTCTTATGATGTAATAGCCGTCGTTTTTATACTTGGCTTCATCAAAGGTAAATAAGCTTTTTGACAGGGGTTGGTTGGTTTTGAAAGAATTAACGGTAATTGTGGTCTTGGTCCCATTCTTGCCAACTTCTATGAGCCTGTAGATGTGTTTTGTCTCAGCGTCGATGCCCAACAATCTATATTCCACTTCGCTATTGGTATCTATGGGCACCAATTTGACATATTGTATTTTTCGACCTTGTACATTTTGAAGTATGTCCCACCCGTAGTTGTGGCCACTCTTATAGAAGGTCAACATTTTTGAAGGGGTGACGGCATTATCGTCTTCGGTGCGATCTTCAATGGTCACTTCTTCATTTTCAGGTACGATGGTATAGACCTTGTTACCGTCGAAGATCTGTTTTGATCCCAAATAATTGAACACATATTTTTCCCCTTCCAAGGTAACGTCGCCACGGGTTTCTTGTCTGATGTTCGCCTCATCGTTTTCCAAGGCGTATTTGAAATCAACATAAATGTTGTCGTAGCTATTTACGTTATTGTACACCTCATCCAACAGTTCTTTGGCCTTTTGGGAATTTTGGGCAAAAGTGGTGAGTGCCATTGTAAAAAAAAGCACGGTCAGTGTTTTATACTGCTTCATAGTCTTATTTTGTTTCATTCTGTAACAATTGATCTAGCGAGTGGATGTCGGGCACCAATACCTGTCGTGCCTTACTTCCCTCAAAGGGCCCCACTATACCTGCTGCCTCCAATTGGTCAATGATGCGTCCTGCACGGTTATAGCCCAATTTCAATTTCCGTTGAATGAGCGAGGCCGATCCCTGTTGGGCCGTCACAATGACCTCTGCGGCCTCTCTGAACATCGAATCACGATCCGTAATATCATAATCAATACCCGTGCCAGAATCTTCGCCCATATATTCGGGAAGCAGATGCGCATCGGGGTATGCCCGTTGCGAACCGATATATTCTGTGATTTTGGCTACTTCAGGAGTGTCTACAAAGGCACATTGCAATCGGGTCACATCGTTGCCCTGTGTAAACAACATGTCACCCCTACCGATCAATTGATCGGCACCATGGGAATCCAGTATGGTTCTTGAATCTATTTTTGAAGTCACCCTAAAAGCAATACGGGCAGGGAAGTTCGCTTTGATGATTCCTGTGATGACGTTCACCGACGGTCGTTGTGTGGCAATGATCAAATGAATGCCCGTAGCCCTTGCCAACTGCGCCAATCTGGCAATGGGGGTTTCAACTTCTTTGCCCGCTGTCATAATCAAATCGGCAAACTCATCGATGATGAGCACGATATAAGGCAAGAATTTATGTCCGTCGTTTGGATTCAGTTTTCTCGATTTGAACTTGACATTGTACTCTTTGATATTGCGAACCATGGCCAATTTCAATAGCTCGTAGCGATTGTCCATCTCGATGCACAAAGAGTTCAAGGTATTGATGACCTTGGTGTTGTCGGTGATTATGGCTTCTTCTGAGTCGGGCAATTTGGCCAAGAAATGGCGCTCGATCTTATTATAAAGTGTCAGTTCGACTTTCTTGGGATCGACCAATACAAATTTGACCTCTGCCGGATGTTTTTTGTAAAGGAGGGATGTTATGACCGCATTCAACCCAACGGACTTACCCTGACCTGTGGCCCCGGCCATCAGCAAATGGGGCATTTTGACCAGATCGACCACGAACGTCTCATTGCTTATGGTCTTTCCGAATGCGATGGGCAGTTGCATTTCTGCATTCTGAAACTTTTTGGAAGCGATTACCGAACGCATCGATACAATCGACGCTTTTTTGTTCGGCACTTCAATACCGATGGTACCCTTACCTGGAATGGGAGCGATGATGCGAATGCCCAAGGCAGCCAGCGAAAGGGCAATATCATCTTCTAGGTTCTTGATTCTGGAGATGCGTACACCGGCCTCTGGCACAATTTCGTACAGCGTCACCGTAGGCCCTATGGTCGCCTTGATCTGGGCAATACCTATCTTATAATTTTTAAGCGTGCCGACAATTCGGTTCTTGTTTTCTTCGAGTTCTTCTTGGTTAATGGTAATGCCTCCACTGCCACCGTGGTCGTCTAGCAGATCGAGAAGAGGAAACTTGTAATTGCCCAGTTCTAGTTTAGGGTCAAATTCACCAAAATCTTTGACCAATTTTTCGGCTTTGATATCGCTTTCTTCCTTTTCTACAGTGACCTTTTGCACATCTAAATCGATATCGACCTCCTCTTCTTGGGGCAGGTTGACATCTAGCCCTGCTTCAGGGTTCAGGGGCGGGATATCCCTTTTATGGGTATAGGTGTCTATTTTTTGTTCAACACTTTCTTCTGGCATGGTCAGTTCAATCGAATTTTCCCCACTTGATGCCAACACCGTCTCAGGCTTTGGGCCACCTTCTTTTTTGAAGAGTGTTCGTTTTTCCTTAAAGTAATTGCCTATACCCTCAGGTGAGAAATTGAAAAGGCGTACCATGATGACGACAAGTATGAACAATAGCAACAGAAATATACCTATTCTGCCAATATAGTCTTGAAGAAAATCGTTCATTTCAAATCCGACAAGACCACCGAGCAAAGGCCGCTCAACAGCGAAGAACCCCAGTGCGGTCGAAACCCAGATAACCCCAAGCAGCCCCCATATCCATTTACCGATCAAACGTTTTGCCTGCAGACCCAAAAAAAAGTAGAGGCCGGTTAGCGCCAATAGCACGGGAAATACAAATGCTGCCAACCCAAATCCCCTATACATAAAAAAATGGCTGACCGATGCCCCAAATTTTTTCATGAGGTTTTTGGCCTCAGCATTTCTATCGGCAAATTGTGATAGGGCACTTTGATCTTCTTGCCAAGTGAAATAGAACGAAATAAAAGAGAAAAACAGGGCAATACTGAGCACGATCAACAAACTGCCCAAGATAACCTTGTTCTGTTTGGAAAGCCTCAGCGAAAAACGCTTTTTTGACGAAGTAGATTTAGACTTTCTTCGCTTCTTTGCCATAAATAGTTCTGTTCTGGGGGCTAAAATTACAAATTTCGGGAAAGGCAGGCCTTTGCTTTACCCTTTAAAATACTTTGGGCAGGTAAATCAGTAGGCCCACAATGGCGCCGGCTATGGAAACGACCATAACGGCACCTGCCGAAATGTCTTTGAGCAACCCAATTTTGGCATCATACTCTGGCTGCACATAGTCTGCCAATTTTTCAACAGCAGTGTTCAACCCTTCAACGCCCATTACTAAGCCAATTGCCAAGAATTGTAAGCACCATTCCATCAGCGAAATATCGAGATAAAATCCTAAGGCGGTCATCACCAAGGCAATAAAAAACTGGATTTTGATACTTGCCTCGGTTCTGATCAACAAGAACAACCCCTTGAAGGCAAAACCGATACTTCTCCAACGATTTTTGAAGAACGATTCCCTAGGCATCCATCAATGCTTCAAGAGCAGCTTTGTAATTGGGCTCATCTACTGTTTCGTTAACTTGTTCAGTATAGAGCACCTTGCCATTTTCGTCAAGCACGACCACCGATCTTGAAAGCAGGGTCTTCAATGGGCCATCGGTGAACGCTACCTGATAGTTTTTGCCGAAATTTCCATCCCTGAAATCTGAAAGCATCTCTACATTTTCAATGCCCTCGGCCCCACAAAAACGCGCTTGTGCAAAGGGTAGGTCTTTAGAGATGCAGAGCACGATCGTATTATTGAGTTCAGCAGCTTCTTCATTGAATTGCCTGACCGATTGGGCACAAGTGCCGGTATCTACACTTGGAAAAACGTTCAAGACCAATTTGTGGCCCTGGTAGTCGGCCAACGAAACTGAAGACAGGTCATTTGTGGTCAATACAAAATCAGGGGCTTGGGTACCTATATTGGGTAGGTTGCCCAATGTGTTGATTTGATTTCCTTTTAAGGTCACTGTTGCCATGGCGATGATATTTTTTAGTTGCTGCGAAGTTACTAAAGCTACGGGGCAAAACCAATAAAGAAATCGTTATGCTTTCACGGGTGTGGCCAGCTGCTTGATCTTTATTTTGGCCGCAGCGAAAAAGAGGGTCATGAACGGACTCAGCCAATTGAATATGGCATAGAAGAAATAATCGCCCACGGCCACGCCCAAAACACCGCTATGATAGGCACCGCACGTATTCCAGGGCACCAAAACGGAGGTGACGGTTCCCGAATCTTCGAGTGTACGGCTAAGGTTCTCTGGTGCCAGACCACGTTCTTTGTAGGCCTTTGAAAACATCTTACCGGGTACGACCAAAGCAAGATATTGATCTGATGCGGTCACGTTTAGCGCAAGACAGCTTCCCACGGTGCTGGCAAATAGTCCGAATGTGGTCTTGGCCAGGTTCAGCAGCGATTTGGTAATGCGTTCCAAAGCCCCGATACCATCCATAACGCCCCCAAAGACCATAGCACAGACGATTAGCCATATGGTGCCGAGCATGCCTGCCATTCCCCCAGAAGAAAACAGCTCGTTCAATGCGGGGTCTGGGGTCTCGATGGCCGTACTCACTGTAATTGAATTGAGTATACCCTTGTAGGCTGTGCTGAAATCCAATAGATTTCCACCCCCGATTTTGGCCACGATATCGGGCTGAAAAACAAGGGCAAAAACACCACCTAGCAGTGTGCCGATCAGCAATGCCAAAAGGGGAGGGGCCTTTTTAACGATCATCAAGATGACCATCAATGGTACTATGAAAAGCCAACCGTTGATGTTAAAGGTGTCACCAATGGTATTCAAAATGGCATCGGTATCGGCCACTCCAGAGGTATCAAGGGTAAACCCGATGATGATAAAGACCAAAAGCGTGATCGAGACGGTAGGGATGGTGGTCATGGCCATGTAACGGATGTGTGAAAAAAGTTCACCACCGGCCATTGCGGGGGCCAGGTTGGTGGTGTCGCTCAAGGGAGACATCTTATCGCCGAAATAAGCCCCGGAAAGCACTGCCCCTGCTGTCATGCCCAGTGAAATGCCCAAGGCCTCACCAATGCCTACCAGTGCAATACCTACGGTGGCCGCAGTGGTCCAACTACTTCCAGTGGCGATTGAGATAATGGCGCAAATGATGACACAGGCACCTAAGAATATGGTTGGGTTCAGAATCTGTAGCCCATAATAGATCATCGCAGGGATGATGCCACTGACCAGCCACGTACCTGAAAGTGCCCCGACCATTAATAAAATCAATAAGGCTCCCGTGGTCGATCTGACATTTTCTGCCACCTCGGCCAGCATCTGTTTATATGACACTTTGTTGAAAAACCCGACAATAGCGGCAACCGCACCGCCCAATAGTAGAATGAACTGGTTAGATCCGCTCAGGGCATCGTCTCCAAAGACATATACATTGTAGGCCAACATGCCCACAAGGGCAAATACCGGGATCAATGCTTCCCAAATGCTCAGTTCTTTATTTTCAATGATCGCTTCGTTCTCTCTATACTTGGCTTTCCTTTTTTGGTTTGGCATTCAGTAATCTTTTGTCCAACGGTAATATTACGATTTTGGACCCTGTTGTGCAAACCGGAAAAATCTATGTGTTAAGACGAAACCATTTTTGAATCGAGAATGTTCAGTTTTTCCATACAGCTGCGCATGGCGAGATACGTTCTCTCGATGTCATTGTCCAATCCTATCGAAAAACGGATAAGCCCTTCAGAAAGCCCCATTTCAATTTGCTCGTCTTCGGGAATTTCTGAAGAGGTCGAAGTGCCCGGGGCACTGAACAAGGTCTTATAAAAGCCAAGACTGACCGCTAGATACCCTAGGTTTTCTTTTTGCATCGATTCCATCAGCATATTTGCCTTTTCAAGAGAGCCCACATCGATGGTCAACAGTCCGCCGAACCCATAATCACGTGCCATCTGTTTTTTCATGGCCTTATGGCCGGGGTGTGATGCCAAACCGGGGTACACCACTCGTAGTCCATCTTTTTCAAACTGTTGTGCAAGGTACAGGGCATTTTCACTATGCTTTTTTATTCGAATGTGCAGCGTTCTCATGTTTTTAAGGATGGATGCGGCCCGAAGACTGTCTAGCGTACTGCCCAAAAGCATGCCTGCACCGTCATTAACATCCTTTAGTTTCAGGCAGAAATCCTTTGGGGCACAAACGGCTCCTGCAACACAATCACTACTGCCATTGATGAATTTGGTAAGGCTGTGCACCACTATTTCGGCGCCAAGCCGGGCAGCACTGATGTTCAAGGGCGAAAAGGTATTGTCGACCACTAACGGAATACCATGCTTTTTGGCCAGTTTTGACAAGGCTTTGATATCGGCAACTTCTAAAAGCGGATTACTGACGGCTTCGCAATAGATCATTTTGGTTTTCGTGGTGATACTTTTTTCAACTGCCCCTAGATCGGTAATGTTGACGAATGAAGTTCCAATATCAAACTTTTTCAAAAAGTTTTTCATGAAGGCATAAGTACCGCCGTAGATGGTACGGCTACTCACCATATGGTCACCGCTATCGCAAAGTTGAAAGATAACCGCACTAATGGCCCCCATGCCACTGGCATACACGTTGGCGCTTTCGGTACCTTCGAGTGCGGCCATGGCTTCGCCGAGATAAAGATTTGATGGCGATGAATGTCGGCTATAGAGGTAACAACCTTCAGTATTGCCCTCAAAAGTATCGAACATGGTCTTGGCCGATAGAAAAGTATAGGTAGAAGAGTCAGAAATGGAAGGATTCACACCACCGAACTCCCCAAAATACTGTAAATCTTGAATAGTACTAGCTGCTTTATAATCCATG
>JANQOD010000204.1 GCA_028289745.1 Allomuricauda sp.
AATTTAGGAATAGTTTACCTTTGACCACAAATCGAAGCACTGCATGAGTAAGGAAAAAAGAAGACGGGAGGCTCTTGTCTATCATGCCAAACCCCAACCGGGCAAGATAAAGATGGTGCCGACAAAGGCTTATTCTACGCAACGTGACCTGGCATTGGCCTACTCACCCGGGGTGGCGGAGCCCTGTCTTGAGATCGATAAGAACAAAGAAGAAGTGTATCGCTACACCTCTAAAGGAAATGTGGTGGCCGTAATTTCTAACGGAACAGCCGTTTTGGGACTTGGAAATATAGGTCCCGAAGCATCAAAACCTGTTATGGAGGGGAAAAGTCTCCTGTTTAAGATTTTTGCCGATATCGACGGCATCGATATAGAACTCGATACCGAAGATGTGGATAAATTCGTGGAAACGGTCAAGATTATCGCACCTACTTTTGGCGGTATCAATCTAGAAGATATCAAGGCACCGGAAGCATTTGAGATAGAGCGCCGTTTAAAAGAAGAGCTCGATATTCCTGTCATGCATGATGACCAGCACGGTACGGCCATTATTTCTGCCGCTGCACTATTGAACGCTCTTGAGCTGGCAGAAAAGAAGATTGAAGAGGTGACCATCGTAATAAGCGGGGCAGGGGCGGCCGCTATTTCATGTTCTCGATTGTATAAGGCCTTTGGGGCAAAAGGGAAAAATATGGTCATGCTCGACAGTAAAGGTGTAATTCGAAAAGACCGTGAAGGTCTGACCAAAGAAAAACTTGAATTTGCCACAGATCGAAAGATAGACACCCTTGAACAGGCCATGAAAGATGTCGATGTGTTTATTGGGCTTTCGATTGCGGATGTCGTCTCTCCAAAAATGCTGAGATCGATGGCCAAGAACCCCATTGTTTTTGCCATGGCCAATCCGGATCCAGAAATCGAATATAATTTGGCCTGCAAGACCCGCGGTGATATCATCATGGCGACGGGCCGCTCAGACCACCCGAATCAAGTGAACAATGTGCTGGGGTTCCCGTTTATTTTCAGGGGTGCTTTAGATGTTCGGGCAACAAAGATCAATGAAGAGATGAAGATGGCCGCCGTTCGGGCACTGGCCGACCTTGCCAAAGAACCGGTACCTGAACAGGTAAACATCACCTATGATATTACCCGTTTGACATTCGGCAAAGACTATATCATACCGAAACCTTTCGATCCGAGGCTGATTACCAAAATTCCACCTGCGGTGGCCAAGGCAGCTATCGAAAGTGGTGTGGCAAGGGCACCCATACAAGATTGGAAGAAGTATGAGGAAGAATTGTACCAGCGCTCGGGCAATGACAATAAAATTGTGCGCTCGCTGCACAATCGTGCAAAAGTGAACCCAAAGCGTATCGTATTTGCAGAAGCAGATGTGCTCGATGTATTAAAAGCCGCACAAATAGTACATGACGAGGGCATTGCAAAGCCCATCCTCCTTGGCAATAAAGAAAATATCGAAAGATTGAAGCAAGAGCTTGATTTCGATGCCAAAGTGCCGATTATCGACCCTAGGGGCGAAGAGATCCGTGAACTCAGAAAAAAATATGCCCATAAGTTGTGGGAGTCTCGAAGACGTAAGGGTGAAACCGAATATAGTGCCGGGGTCAATATGGGCAAAAGAAATTACTTCGGGGCGATGATGCTGCACGAAGGTGATGCCGACGGTATGATTTCGGGCAATTCAAGGGCATATCCGAAAGTACTGCGACCGGTTTTTGAGGTATTGGGCAAGGCTTCGGGGGTGGCCAAGGCTTCAACCGTCAATATTATGATTACCCCGCGAGGTCCACTTTTTTTGGCAGATACTTCGATAAATGTAGATCCAACTGCCGAAGAATTGGCAGAGATCGCAAAGATGACGGCCAATTTGGCGACAACGTTCGGGTTCGAGCCAGTGGTGGCCTTATTGTCGTATGCGAACTTCGGCTCTTCGACCCATCCTCATGCCAATAAGGTCAGGGAAGCCGTAAAAATACTCCATGAAAGACATCCAAGACTTATTGTAGACGGTGAGATACAGACCGATTTCGCTTTGGACCAAGAGCTGTGCCAGAACAATTTTCCGTTCTCAAAGCTGGCAGGCAGAAAAGCGAATACGTTGATATTTCCAAATTTAGAATCGGCAAATATTACCTACAAGCTCTTGAAGGGCCTACATGATGCAGACTCCATAGGGCCCATAATGCTCGGCCTTCGAAAGGCGGCCCATATTCTACAATTGGGCGCCAGCGTCGAAGAAATGGTCAACATGACCGCCGTGGCCGTAGTCGATGCCCAAGAGCGCGAAAAGCGAAAAAAAGCTAAAATGAAAAAGTAAAAGCCCTTCGAGATTTAGCTAACCAATAACACAACAATCTGGTATGATTACCCATCTAAAAGGAAAACTGGTCGAGAAAAACCCAACCTATGTGATCATTGAATGCAATGGGGTAGGATATTTTTTGAACATTTCGCTCCATACTTTTTCGTTCATAAAAGACGAAGAAAACATAAAACTTTTCACCCATCTTCAAATAAAGGAAGATTCTCACACACTTTTTGGTTTTGCCGAGCGCCGAGAGCGTGAAATCTTTCGATTGCTGTTATCGGTCTCGGGCATCGGTTCGAGCATTGCCCGAACGATGTTGTCATCACTGAGCCCTGACCAGATAAGGGACGCCATAGCAGGAGGTGATGTGGCTACCATACAGGCAATCAAGGGTATAGGCGGCAAAACGGCCCAACGGGTAATTGTTGACCTAAAAGATAAGATTTTGAAAGTCTACGATATGGGCGAAGTTTCCCTTCATTCAAACAATACAACCAAAGAAGAAGCGTTATCTGCTTTAGAGGTTCTTGGTTTCGCCCGACGACAATCTGGAAAGGTCGTTGACAAGGTTTTGAGCCAAGATTCCTCCTTAAGCGTCGAGGACATTATTAAACAGGCGCTGAAAAATTTATAACCAGTTTGA
>JANQOD010000206.1 GCA_028289745.1 Allomuricauda sp.
GATGCTCTTGGCTCAGTTAATTATTGGTTGTTGTGATACTAATACATATGAAGTTACGATTTCAGGTTTAGAATCAAGAGCATTGATTTTTGACGGAAATAATCCCATAGTAGTAGATGAACAAAACCCTATTGATAAAGAAGATTTAGTTATTGAATTACTGATTACCGAATTCGAAAGTATCGCTTCCAGCGAACAAAATAAAACTGATGTAACGGTGTCAAAAGCGGCCGTGGTACCATGTGGTGATGACGAATTTATTTACTTGAATAAAATTGATAGTGTTAAAGTTGAAATACTCAATTCTAATAATAATGAGAGAATTGATATAACAAATCAGTTATTTGTAATGGGCACTAACGAATCCATCTCAGAATATATTCCTGAGAACAGTCCAGGTACAAGAGACTTTTTAATGAAATTGTCTAACACAAGCAATATACCAAATCGAATAGAATACGTAATAGAAGCAACTCTAGATGTCGGCACAAAGATTAGTTCAACAGGAGGAATAATCAATTTCAACTAATGAAAAATAAGAAGCTAGCTTTGATAATAACTATTAACTAAGCAAAATCCGACCATTTCCACAAACAGAATATGAAATTGGTGAACACCTTTACACATTTGCTAAGTAAAACAAATATTGCTGATAATGTATAAAGGGCATTTAAACCCCCTTTATATTAACCGTTATTTGATCATCCCCAAATTGATCACTTCTTGCTGCGTCAAATACCGCCAATGGCCCCGGGGCAGGTCTTTTTTGGTGAGCCCGGCAAAAACGACACGATCCAATTTGGAGACCTCGTATCCCAAATGTTCAAAAATGCGACGTACGATGCGGTTTTTTCCGGAGTGGATTTCAATGCCCACTTCCTTTTTGCTGGCACCCGATACATAATCCACTTCGTCCACTTCTATTTTGCCATCTTCCAATTCGAGTCCGTCGCGAATTTTTCTGATATCGGCAATGGTGACGTTCTTATCTAAGAACACATGGTAGATCTTGCGCACCCCATGTTTGGGGTGGGTCAGCTTTTTGGCTAAATCGCCATCGTTCGTGAAAAGCAACAACCCAGTGGTGTTTCTATCTAAACGCCCGACGGGATACAACCGATTGTTAGAGGCACCGCTCACCAGTTCCATCACTGTTCTGCGGCCTTTTTCGTCACGGGTGGTGGTGATGAAGTTCTTGGGCTTGTTGAGCAGTACATACTCTTTCTTTTCGGGGTTCAGCTTTCGACCATCGAACCGAACATCGTCAGAGCGCTTTACCTTATACCCCATTTCGGTAATCACCTTACCGTTTACGGTCACGTTGCCCGCAGCGATAAAGGTATCGGCCTCACGCCGAGAGCAGATACCTGCATTGGCGATATAGCGGTTCAGCCGTATCAGGTTTGGATCTCCCGTCTTTTTGGGTGGTTGGCTTTTTCGTTCAAACGGTTTGCCTTTAGAGAAGTTTTTCTTGTAGCCACCCGTCTTTCTATTTGAAGGTTTACGATTGCGTTCGTAGTCTGATCTCGCCATCAGTCATTTTTTTTGCAAATGTAGAGAACCCCTCTGTCTTCACCAAAGGTGAAGCTACCTCCTCTCAAACTCGTATTGAGCATAATCGAAGCATGAGAGAAGTAATCCATATTCACCACTATATCCTAAAAATCCCCACTATGCCCTATATTTATACAGACTAATTCAACTCGGTATGCTACAAAAAATTCTACTATTCGCATTGGTTGTGATGACAACCCTTTCCTTCGGACAGAAAAAAATATTGGACCATAGTGATTACGACCTTTGGAGTACCATACAAGATGAAGCCATTTCCCCAAATGGCAGCTACGTTTTATACAGTCTGGAAAAAGGCGAAAAGGATCATTTTTTCAAAGTTCAAGACGATAAGGGAAATTTTGTGCTAGAATACGACAGGGGTCAAAAAGGCCATTTTACCCATGATTCCCAACACGTCATTTTTGTTATCAAAGCCTGGAAAGACAGTGTTTTGGCAATGAAGAAAAGAAAGGTCAAAAAAGACAAATTGCCCAAAGATTCATTGGCGATCTTTCATCTAAAGACCAAGAGCTTAGTTAAAATTGGCAATGTAAAATCCTTTAAAATCCCTGAAAAATGGTCAGGTTATGTGGCTTATCAATTAGAAGATGTCAAGAAAAGTGAAAAGAAAGAAGAGAAAGATTCCATTGCCGAGGCCAAAAAGAAGAAAGATAAACCCAAAAAAGTAAGCAAGAAAAACGGACACCATCTCATAGTAAGGAACCTGATCACCAATCAAGAAGATACCCTCAAATTTGTAACGGATTACCTATTCGCCAAAAAAGGAAAATGGTTGGCCTACACCTCAACTGGGGAAACCAAGGAGAGTGATGCAGGGGTCTATGTCAGAAATCTGGAAACCAATAAGATCATAACCGCGCACCAGGCCCCCAAAGCCAAATACTTTCAACTAGGGTTTGGCGATTCGGGCAAAAATCTTGGATTTCTGGTAGACAGCGATACGACCAAAGTTCAGATTAGACCCAATGAGCTATACCTATGGAAAGAGGGACAACAAGTCGCTGAAAAGATAATGGACAATGCCAACGCTCTCAATAACCATGTGGTTTCTAAATATGGAAAAGTGCATTTTTCAGAAGATGAGTCCAAACTGTATTTTGGGTTGGCAAAGCGGCCGATTGAAAAAGACACTTCTTTAGTGGATGAGGAAATCGTAAACGTAGAGGTTTGGACGTACGATGAACCCCAACTTTATACGGTTCAGGAATTGCAGCTCAAGAACGATAGCATACAAACCTTTACCACCGTATTTCACTTAACCGATAACAAAGTGTTGCCCATAGCTGATGAAACGTTCATGGATTCGGAATTAGGTGATAAAGGCAATGCCGACATTGCCCTAGCGCATACCAGTAGGCCCTATGAGTTGGCAAGGCAATGGACAGCAAGGCGTTACTATGACTACAAAGTGGTCAGTACCGTGAACGGAGAAACCTTGCACGAGTTTAAAAAAGTACCACAAATACAGCTCAGCCCAAAAGGCAACTATGGCTATGGGTATAGTCGTGTGGACAGCACTTGGTTTGTATATAATCTCCATTCTGGGAAACGTACGGATTTGACCAAAGGACAGGATTTTTATAGTGAGGAAAACGATTATCCCAACTACCCCTTCCCTTATGGTTCTGCAGGTTGGACAACAGAAGACAAGGATCTATTGGTCTATGATCGCTACGATATATGGAAAATTCAACCTGAAACGGGCGAAAAAGTGAAATTGACCGATGGCAGAGGGTCTAAAACGGTTTTCAGGTATCTTCATCTCGATGAAGAAGAGAAAGCCATCGATTTAAACAAACCCTTGTTGCTAAGTACTTTTAATGAGGCAACCAAAGAGGGGGGCTATGTCGCATACGATCCAAGAACAAATCGTATTACACCTTTGGTTTCAGGGCCTTATCACTATTCTAAACCCATAAAAGCATTGTCTTCCAATGACTTGATTTTTACCCGACAGTCTTTTGAAGAGTTTCCCGATCTACGGCTTACTGAGCTTGATTTCAAAAAGCCCATCAAACTTAGTAATGCAAATCCACAACAGGCTGCTTACAATTGGGGAACCATTGAACTTGTGCACTGGATTTCCCTAGATGGGAAAAAACTTCAGGGAATGCTGGTGAAACCCGAAAATTTTGATCCCTCCAAAAAATATCCCTTGCTTGTCAATTTTTATGAGAAGAGTTCTGATAGAATACATCGGCACCGACACCCAAGGGCAGAACGTTCTTCTCTAAATTATAGTTTCTACGGCAGTAGGGGATATGTTATTTTCAATCCCGATGTTGAATATCGTGTTGGCTACCCAGGCGAAAGCGCTTATAATTGTGTGATTCCGGGAGTTACTTCTTTGATAGAAAAAGGGTTTATTGATAAAGACAATATTGGTGTTCAAGGTCATAGTTGGGGTGGATATCAAATTGCCTATTTAGTCACGAAAACCGACATATTCAAAGCTGCGGAATCAGGTGCCCCGGTACCCAATATGATAAGCGCCTATGGCGGTATTCGTTGGTGGACAGGTTTAAGTCGTCAATTTCAATACGAACATACCCAAAGCAGAATTGGTGGAACTCCTTGGGAGTATCCGGCGCGATATGTAGAGAATTCGCCTATTTTCAATATTGATAAAATCAATACACCTTTATTGATCATGCATAATGATGCCGATGGGCATGTACCATGGTACCAAGGCATTGAGTTCTTTGTGAGTTTGCGCCGACTCGGAAAACCATCTTGGTTCTTGAACTATAATGGAGAGCCCCACTGGCCCCAAAAGTTGCAGAACCGCAAAGATTTCAATATTCGAATGGCCCAGTTTTTTGATCATTACCTCAAAGGCGAAGGTAAACCGTCATGGATGGAGCGTGGTGTTCCCCCTATTGAAAAGGGAATACGGCAAGGGTACGAATTATTGGAAAAGTAGAGAAATCAATCTTTGATTTCTACGGTTGACTGACGTTCTTTGTTCACAATTAACTTGGTGACATCAGGTCTTGAGTAATGCCCCGCGGGGTCAAAATTCTGTCGTTCTTCATATACGCGGTTCACATTCAAGGTATGATAGATAAGCCCCTCTTCCCCGACCACGGGTTCTAAAATCCATTCCCCGTCAGGGCCTGCGATACAAGAGCCGCCGTTGGCCAAGATCTTGGGTGCCTTTTCCAGAATCTTGTCAAGATGGGGCGTATTGGCACAAAAGTCTTTTTCGGTCATCAGTGACGAAATTGAAATAACATAACTGCGCGACTCACGGGCAATGAACCGGGTGATGTCTTTGGTGTTGTTCAAATTGCCCGGCCATACGGCAACATGGAGATTTTCGCCCTGACCATACAATGCGGCACGGGGTAAGGGCATCCAGTTTTCCCAACAGTTTAGGCCACCCACTGTGAATTGCTTCAGTGAATGTACTTGCAATCCGTTGCCATCGCCAGGCGCCCAGGTCAGTCGTTCATCATAGGTGGGCTGTAATTTTCGATGCACCGATTTGATCTGCCCTTGTGGGTCGATATAGACGAGTGAGCAGTACAGGCTATGGCCACCACGGTCTTTGGCACGTTCAATCATGCCCAAATAAATGGCCATATGGTGCTTTTTTGCCAAATGGCAGACCTCGTTCAATTCACCGGCTTCTATCTGTATGGCATTTCGCACATAATGCGCGTGCAGTTCTTTGTTCACTTTTAAGTCCCAGGCCGCCCCATTGGTATAGGCCAGCCAAAACGGGTAGCCCGGCAAGAAAGCTTCCCCAAAGACCAAAAGTTCGGTCTTTTCTTTGGCAGCTTCCTGAACGGTCGCCGTTATTTTTTCAAGTGTTGCCCTTTTGTTCAACCAAACCGGAGCGATTTGTGCCAGTGCGACTTTCAATTCATGTTCCTTCATAAAATCCGATTCAAGACCAAATCAACATTGATCAACAAGATACTGAAAACACCCACAATGATGATGAACTTCAAAATGTTGTGGAGCCAAACATAGTGCTTTTTACCGGTGGATCGCCAAAGCAAAATGATAAAGAGTACCAGCAAGACGATGCTCGTCCAGAAATATAGGTACATGTAACCGATGTCAAAAAACCGTATCAGCAATAGGGCCGGTACAAGTGTCAAGAGTACCAAAAGGGTTATGATCGTCTTTGAAACCGTAGACCCGTAAAGAATGGGTATCGTTCGATAGTTTTGTGCCATATCACCTGCCATGTTCTCCAAATCCTTGATCATTTCACGTGACAAAATCAACAAAAACAAGAAAAGTGCATGCACAAAAATGACAGGGTCAAAATTTTTGTAGTACACAAAGACGGCAAAAAAGGGAGTGATAGCGAGTGTCGCCGACACGAAATTCCCCAAAAAAGGAATACGCTTCAACTTATGTGAATAGAACCAAATACCAAAAATATAGGCTGAAAAGAAAAAGACGGCCCGAAACGAAATATAACTGGCCGCAAAGATGGCCACAAAATTGAGAATGAAGTAGGTCGTCAGTTTGAACCGCTGGCTGACCAACCGATCCAGCATGCTTTTGACCGGTTTATTGATAAGGTCTTTTTCAGCATCATAGAAATTGTTGATGATGTATCCTGCCGCGATGACCAATGCCGATGCGGTAACGATCAAAAACAAGTTCAGGTCAAAGACCACTTTTCGTAATGGCCGGTCAGGGGCCAAAATATAGATGGAAGCCAAGTATTGGGCCAAGGTAATCATGAGGATGTTGTATCCCCGAACCACAGAAAAAAGGCTCAACAGTTTGAAGAGATAGAACCTTTGCTTTCTGCTGAGCATTATACGTTTCTAGAAGTTATAGACCACTTCCAATTTATGGCCGTTCAAGGCCTTGCGGGCTTTGTCAATATCTTCGGTAAAGCCCAATATATAGCCGCCACCACCAGAGCCACAAAGTTTTAGGTAGTAGTCATTGGTCTCGATGCCCTTTCTCCATAATGAATGGAACTGTTTCGGGATCATTGGTTTGAAATGATCCAAGACCACATGTGACAGTTGTTTCACATGGCCGAAAAGTGATTTCATGTCTCCGTTCAAGAAATGCTCGACACAGGCATCGGTGTGTTTGATGAATTTTTCTTTGATGATATTTCTAAACCCCTCTTGTTTCATTTTTTCCATAAACAGCTGTACCATGGGGGCGGTTTCGCCCGTCATACCGCTATCCAATAGAAAAACGGCCCCTTTGCCCGCTTTGTTCTGTGAAGGAAGACTGGTCGATTCGATATTGTCTTTTGAATTGATCAGTATCGGAAGGCTCAAGTAACTGTTCAAGGGATCAAGGCCTGAGGATTTTCCGTGAAAGAATGATTCCATTTTTCCGAAAATCGCCTTCAGTCGCAACAGTTTTTCACGGGTCAGGTTTTCTAAAACGGTAATCTTGTTCTGGGCATACTTGTCATAAAAAGCGGCCACCAGCGCCCCACTACTACCAATTCCATAACCCTGGGGAATAGAACTGTCGAAATACATACCGTTGGCGATATCTTTTTTCATGGCGGCCATATCAAAGGTGACCAGGCCATCTTCTTGCATCTTCTCTAAATACAGGGCGAATCTCCCGAGTCCTTCGTTCGAACTTTTGGCTTCCTTAGTAAGATGTTCACCGGTCTTCAACGCTCCTTTGAAAAAATTGTAGGGAATGGAAAGACCTTTCGAGTCTTTGATGATACCATATTCACCAAAGAGCAAGATTTTAGAATAAAACAACGGACCCTTCATAGCTAATTATCAGTCTTTTGCTGTGCAAATGTACTGAATCGACGTTTTTGTTTGTCAATTATAACGATAAATTACAATTTTTTCGCGCCAAATCCTATTCGGTCACAGATATACTGGCCATTCTCGCAAAATTGTACCAGCTCTTTTCGTATAAACTGAAAAACTTCTTCTTTCTCCGCTTCGGGATACAATACGTGTACATTCGCCCCGGCATCTAAGGTAAAGCAGACATGGCTGCCACTTGCTTTTCGGTATCTCCAAATTTTGTTGATAATCTCGAGGGTGTTGGGTTTCATCAATATGAAATAGGGGCTACTGGTCATCATCATGGTGTGCAGTGTCAAGGCCTCGCTCTCTACTATTTGAACAAAGGCATCAAGGTCTCCTGAAGAAAAAACAGTTTTCAACCTTTCAAGATGGTCATGCGCCTGCTGAAACCGCCGCTCAGCAAATGGATGGCCATGCATCAGGCCGTGCCCAACTGAACTGCTCACCTACTTTTGGCCCTCGTGCACCAACAAAATCGTATCATGAAAATTCTTGAAATTTTGATGGATGTCGAAAGGATATTTGATCCCATATACATCAGAGCTTCCCGGAATTGAAGGCGTCTTGCCCCATTGAATAACATCACCTTCTATACTACGGCAGGCACTGCCCGATCCCAGTCGGGCCAAAAAAGAAGCCTTTCGCTTGAAAAAATCATCACCCATTTTCGAATCGGCCTGTCTTTCAATGGAAAGTAGGCAAAGGGCAAGAGCGGCCATGCCACTGGCCGAAGAGGCGATGCCTGAACTATGCGGAAACGAGTTGGCGGTTTCGATCGTAAAGTGGTACTGCCTCAAAAAAGGCAGGTAGATTTCAATACGCTCGAAAAAAGTGACGATTTTGGGCTTGAAGTCATCCTTTTCTTTTCCCTCGAACAAAAAATCAAATGAAAAATCTTTTGGGGCGGTGTTCATTTTTCCATATGAAAGGACTGTGGTAGTCGCACAGGCATCCAACGTAAAACCGATAGAGGGGTTTGCTGGAATTTGATTCGGTTTTTTGCCCCAGTATTTTACCAAAGCGATATTGCTGGGGGCTTTCCAGGTCACTTTTCCACTTTCGGGCAATTCAAGTCTTTGATCAAGAATGAAATCCTTTTCGGTCATTAAAAAAGTTTGCGCAAAGATACACATGCGGTCAAGACCAAATTATACAGTTGTAATAATTTCCTATTTTAGTCAAGACTGGTATCCGCTATGCAGAAGAAGTTCGTTTACATCGCCATTTCAATGACCGTGTGCCTGCTCATTGGCATTTTGGCAAGTTTCGCGACCCAGAGTTCGGTCAATGACTGGTACCTTACATTGAACAAACCGAGCTTCAACCCACCAAACTGGATATTCGGGCCGGTATGGGGCATACTTTATATTCTGATGGGTATAGCGGCAGGCATCGTTTGGTCTAAGGGCATCTATCATCTATGGGTAAAAACCGCCTTGTATCATTTTGCTTTTCAATTGCTGTTCAATGCCTTATGGAGTATCGTTTTCTTCGGATTCAAAAGTCCGTTTTGGGCCTTGATAGTGATCCTGACACTATTGATCCTGATCCTTTTGACCATCAGGTGGTTCAAAGTGGTCAGCAAAGTGGCGGCCGTTCTCATGATCCCCTATTTTCTCTGGGTCTGCTTTGCCACGGTATTGAACTATAAGATTTGGGAGATGAACTAAGCTTCGCTTACCAAAGCTGGAGCCGAAGCGATACTTGCGCTTAAACTCGAGACGTGAAATCAACTATGAATTACGAATGTAGAGTTACTAGTTATGGAAAACTCCAAACATCGAACATCGAGCACCGAGCACCGAGCATCCAGCAACCTTGAACGCTAAGAAGCCATTTCAATCAACTTTCGCATTGTTCGTAAATTTCTTGCGGTAGCCTCGACCTTCAGCTTTTTTTCAATCAGGTTATTACTGAGTTTGGCCTTTGCATAGCCTATCTTGCAGTTCAGGTATACGCAGGTATCGGTAATGTGAAAATCTTCACCTTCAAACTTCAATGCGTTGAATTCATCGACCAATATTTTGGCCGGCGGTTGTCTTAGCAGTACAAAGAACAGTTGTTTTGTGTTTTCTTCATTGGAAAAGGGGTTATGCCTCAAGATACTTTTCAAATCTTCGGCCCTCTTAACCAAAACGGGCACATCAAATCCGAAGTCCTCAAAAATCAGCTTTTTGATACCCTTTTCAAGTTCTGCTATTTTCTTGTTTTCGGTTTTGAACACAATGTTTCCACTTTGAATGTAGGTCTGTACCGCGGCAAAACCTTTTTTTTCAAGACTTGATCTCAAATCTGCCATCTTGATCAACTTTTTGCCACTCACATTGATACCGCGAAGCAGGGCAATGTAGATTTCCATTTCTTCACTTTAAAAATTCCATTAATCTACTATATTTTAGTAAATTCAGACGCATTTTGATTTGCTTTACATGGACAAATATATTCTTGCCCTAGATCAGGGAACGACCAGTTCCCGTGCCGTGATCGTAGATAGAAAAGGGACCATCGTTTCGGTGGCCCAAAAAGAGTTCACACAAATCTTTCCGAAACCGGGTTGGGTCGAACACGATGCCACTGAAATCTGGTCGACACAGGCCGGTATGGCAGCTGAGGCGGTTTCGAAGAAGGCGCTCGATGCTACCCAAATAGCAGCCATCGGCATCACCAACCAAAGGGAGACCGCAGTGGTTTGGGACCGTAACACCGGCGAACCCATTTACAATGCCATTGTGTGGCAAGACAAACGCACCGCAGCTTTTTGCGATGAGTTGAAAAAACGGGGAAAGACAGACCTGATACGCAATAAAACCGGTTTGGTCATTGACGCTTATTTTTCGGCCACCAAAGTCAAATGGATTTTGGACAATGTAGATGGGGCCAGAGAACGTGCCGAAGCGGGTGAACTGGTCTGGGGCACCATTGATTCTTGGTTGATTTGGAAAATGACACAGGGCAAACTGCATATCACTGACGTGACCAATGCTTCCCGTTCACTGATTTTCAACATCAATACCATGGATTGGGATGATGAATTGCTAGAATTGTTCACCATTCCAAAAAGCATGTTGCCCGAAGTAAGACAATCGAGCGAGGTGTATGGCAATACGAGTCCGAATTTCTTTGCCAGTAAAATTCCCATTGCCGGTATAGCGGGGGATCAGCAAGCCGCGCTTTTTGGCCAGATGTGCACCAAACAGGGCATGGTCAAGAACACCTATGGCACAGGCTGTTTCATGCTCATGAACATCGGTGAAAAACCCATCATATCGAAAAACAATTTGTTGACCACCGTTGCATGGAAAATCAATGGCAAAACACATTACGCTTTTGAGGGAAGCATCTTTATCGCCGGTGCGGTCGTACAATGGCTGCGCGACAGCCTCAAGATCATCAAAACCTCATCTGAAGTAGAAAAGCTGGCCGGTTCGGTAGAAAGTGCTGAAGGCGTATATTTTGTACCCGCTTTCGCAGGGTTGGGTGCACCCCATTGGAACCAACATGCCCAGGGGACCATCTTCGGACTCACCCGGGGAGGCACCGATGCCCATATTGCACGTGCGGCCTTGGACTCAATAGCATATCAAACCATGGATATTCTCAAAGCCATGGAAGCCGATTCAGGAATATCCATCAAAGAATTAAGGGTCGATGGCGGGGCCACCGTCAACAACCTGTTGATGCAGTTTCAGGCCGATGTGCTCAACACGGTCGCGATCCGGCCAAAAATCGTGGAGACCACCGTTATGGGGGCTGCCTATCTTGCCGGATTGGCAGTGGGCTATTGGAACAGCTTTGAAGAAATACAGGATATTTGGGAAGCGGATGTACATTTCAACCCGACCGATGATCGCAAACCTGTTGAAGAAGGTATCAAGGGCTGGTACCGGGCCATTGACGCACTGGTGCATTGGTCGAAAAATTAAATAACCAAACAACTCTTAAATTATGACTCCATTTGTAGCCGAAATCATCGGCACCTTTTTTTTGATGCTTTTGGGATGCGGGGTAAATGC
>JANQOD010000235.1 GCA_028289745.1 Allomuricauda sp.
TTTTTTTGTATAGGGGTCTATACCGGTCAGGTACCCGATACGAAATTCAAGGAAATCACCGTTGATTATGCCGTTGCATTCGCAGCAGCGGTCAAAGCAAATAGCCCCAATGCCAGACTGTGTTTGTTAAGTGGCGCCGGGGCCGACCGCACCGAAAAAAGCCGGACCTCCTTTGCCCGATACAAGGGGATGGCCGAAAACCGGATTTCTGAAATGGGATTGGATTTTTATGCGTTCAGGCCAGGGTACATCTACCCCGTGACGCCCCGAAAAGAGCCTAATGTGATGTATCGCCTAATGCGGTTCCTTTATCCGCTAATTCGATTAGGGGGAAGCAACAGCAGTATTAAATCGACCGAACTGGCCATGGCCATGTTTCGTGTTGGTATGAATGGTGCGGGCGCGGAAATTTTGGAGAACAAAGCCATCTTATCATACTGCTAGCCCGGTATTTCTGTCCATTCCCTACCCTTGCCGGTGCATAACTGGAAAATATATACAAGCTTACGAGAAATCTATACGGTAATCTGTTGGTAAGGGAGGAAATTTACGGTAGTTATTAAATCACAAACAATACACCGTATGGCAACTTCCAGTGACGAAAACATCAAGGTTGAAAAGTTAAGCGCTTCGCACCGCACCATTTACACCGATATTATTATTGATGCGACACCGCAACAGGTTTGGTCGGTGCTTACCGACACTGCCTCCTATAAAGAATGGGCCGCTTTTTTGGTGGCTATTCAGGGAGAGATCAAAGACGGGGAAAAAATCACCGCGGTCTTTCAAACCAATCCTAAAAAAGAAAAACGCACTACCATCGAGCACACCATTTCCGTCATTGACGGAAAGGAGTTTTATTGGGCCGAAAAGGGCCCGGGCGGTATTCGGGACAATCATCATTTTAGGGTTGAACCTACAAAAGATGGAAAAACCCGGTTTGTACAGTCTGATGAAATCATGAAGGGAATTACCTGGTTGATGGGCGGCAACCTGTCTAAAATGTATGCCGAGGGGTACACGGCATTCAATCGAAAATTAAAGGCAGAGGTAGAACAAAGATTCAATTAATAATAGGTCAAAAAAGCACCATGGATTTCAAGTTAAAAAACATTCCTTCACAACAAGGCAGAATTGCCATCGTTACCGGCGCCAACAACGGCATCGGTTTTGAGACTACTTTGGCAATGGCAAAATACGGGTTCAAAGTCGTTATGGCATGCCGCAATATGAAGAAAGCCGAAAAGGCCAAATCAGCTATTTTGCAAAAATCACCCGATGCCGATCTGGACATCCTTCAATTGGATTTGAGCGATTTGAACAGTGTCAGGGCCTTCGCCAAAAACTATAAAAACAATTATTCCCAATTAGATGTGCTCATCAACAATGCCGGGGTACTGATATACTCTGGCAAAAAGAACGGGGCCGGAATAGAACTGCAGTTTGCCACCAATCACCTGGGCCATTTTTTATTGACCAATCTGTTGATCGACCTGATGCCCGATGATACGGCTTCGCGCATTGTGGTCTTGAGCAGCATCGCCCATAAAACCGCAAAAATCCACTTTGACGATTTGAACGGGGAAAACATCGATGATGCCGAAGCTGTTTATGGACAGTCTAAACTGGCCAATTTAATGTTTGCCGATGAACTGAACCGACAGCTAAAACGGTCTGGCAAAAAGATGGTCGTACTTGCCGTGCACCCAGGAGGATCTTTCTCCGGGCTTTTCGAAGAAATGTCCAAAGGAGTTAGATATTATATGTACAGAACCTTAGCACCTTTTATTCTAAATTCAAATTCCTCTGCGGCAAAACCCTCTCTTTTTGCTGCCTTGAGTCCAGACGTTCAGGGAGGGGAATACTTTGGGCCGCAGGGTTTTAACGAGTTCAAAGGAAAAGTGGGCATCGCCAAGCGCAGTGATTATTCGAAGCGGGAAGATGTGGCCAAAAGACTTTGGGAATTATCAGAAGAGCTTACTGGTCAACCCTTTATACTCTAGTTGACCATTAAAAAAATTAGTATGTTTATTCCCTATAAAAAAAACAAACGGGTGCAGGAAATAGTGCACATAGAGAGCATTTCAGATATGCATAATGTCTTCGGACTGGCCAAGCCCAAGCATCCGTTGGTCTCGGTCATTCGATTCAAAGATGCCGACATCAGGCCAGAATATCATCACGTACGTTGCTCATTTGGCATGTATTGTATTACCCAAAAGAACGAAACCGAGGGCAGTATGGGGTATGGTCGTAGTTCTTACGACTTTCAAGAGGGTTCGATGGTATTTGTTAAACCTGGGCAGGTACTCAGCTATGACGGTCATCGATCTACCGCTGAAGATCCTGGTTGGGCCTTGTTGTTCCACCCCGATCTTATTAGAAAATCTGAATTGGGCGGAACCATTGACAACTATTCGTTTTTCTCTTACGACATCACCGAGGCCCTGCACGTTTCTGACGAGGAAAAGCAGACGCTCAATGGGCTGATGGCCAAAATAGAAACAGAATACCAACAGAACATCGATCGCCACAGTCAGAAATTGATCATTGCCAATATTGAATTGTTGTTGGATTACTGTACGCGGTATTACGACCGACAGTTTTATACCCGCACCAACCTCAACAAAGATGTCTTGACAAAATTTGAGCATCTGCTGAAAGACTATTACACCAACGAAAACCAATTGAACAGCGGCATTCCCTCGGTTGATTTTTGTGGGGAAGAACTACATATGTCTCCTAAATATTTGAGCGATCTCTTAAAAAAGGAAACCGGCAAAAGTGCCAAGGCCCATATCGATGATTTTTTGATGAACAAGGCCAAAAATCGTTTGCTCAGCTCAATGGAATCGGTAAGTGAAATAGCCTATGGCCTGGGCTATGAATATTCACAGCATTTTTCCAAAATCTTCAAAGCCAAAACGGGAATGAGCCCCAGTGAGTACAGAAGCTTGAATTGATAAAAGGCTTTGGCAAGAAACAGCACGATTCAAGCTACCGCCAGCTATTTATAGCGCTGCACAAAACGCCAAAGTATTTCTTTGGGTACCGGGGCATGGGCTTGGCGAACGGCCTTGATCAGGCCATCGGCTTCCTCGGGTGCGAAATAGCCATGGTTTCGATAGGTCTTTATACGAAGCACAAATTCGTCGGCATCTGCCTCGGGATGGAACTGCACGGCGTAAATGTTCTTCTTGACCCTGAACATTTGAACGGGACAGGGTTCTGACAACACCAAGAGCACTGTATTTGGAGGCACATCATCACAGGCCTCTTTATGGCCCACCAACGCAGAAAATGTGCTCGGCAGACCCTTTAAAAGTGGATCTTTCATTCCTTCTTTGGTCACCGTGACCTCGACGCTGCCTATGGGCTCATTATACTTTCTTGATATCACGGCCCCACAATAGTTGCCCAAAAGTCCGTTGCCCGAGCAAGCACCCAAGAACGGAAAATCTGCAGGAACCACTTGATCGAACAATCGAATATAGAAAGCTTCGATGTCTTTTTGGGCTTGGCTCTTGTTTTCTTCGGCGGCACTTACATCAAAGGGGCTTCCACCGGCGATGATGGCCGAATAATCATTGATATCAATAGTAGGAATGCCTTGTTCTAACCGTATACGGTGTACTTCATCTTGAGCCAATCTACCCACGCGCAATATCGCCTCAAACTCACTGTCTGCCGTCTCATCTTCGGGCCGCATTTGTAAAATGAGTATTTTTTTCATCGAACTCCGTTTAGCTACTTGATCAAAATTCCATAAAAATCATACCCCATATTGAACAAAAGGAATCTTTATTGTTGTGCCAGCGATTTGACATGTGCGTACACCTGTATCCCATTTATAACAGTTTCTACGGTTGTATCGAGCATTTTTATGCCTTTTACATCATTGACCTTACCTTCGGGAGATACAGCAATGATGTTGTAGAACAGCAGGTTTTTGGTAATTGCCCGTAGGTGAACGACATTGCCAGATTTGCTCACTCCTTTGACATCAAGTATTTCCCCATCTTCGGTCACGGCCTTAATGCCCACAAGATTACCGTCATTGTCGATGGCCTTTACAGGATAAAAACGATCATCTTTCTTCACTATTAGTTTAATGGGCAATTGTTCACCGTTCACAATGGCCTTTACGTTTAGAACGCTGGTATCATCAGAGTTTTGAATGGCCTTGACATCGTGCATGTTGCCTTTTCTGTCAATGGCCTTGATATCGATGAGTTTTGCTTGGGGCCGAAAGGCTTTGACATGCCAATAGGTCAAAATTTGGGCTTCGGTTTCGGGTTTCTGAAATGCTGATTCAATCTCATTCTCTATCTGTGCGCTTACGCTGCTTAGACCAAGAATGAAAAGAACCAGGGCATTGATCACATTACAAAAGTAATAGGTCGTTTCGTTAGCTTTCATCTGTCAAGTTTTTGCGTTCAGAATATATTGATGACCCAGTACAATAAATATGACAAAAATCATCTTCTAGGCCCTCAGCATGATGCAAAAACCCAACAACCCGCCCCTATATGCTATTCTTTTTGCTGTACCAAACTTTGCTGAATACTATCAGGAACCGCTTCAAAAGAGGAAAACACCGAGTTAAAGGTGGCCTTACCTTGTGTCAATGAGCGCAAGTCGGTAGAATAACCGTACAGCTCTGCTTCGGGTGTTGCGCATTTCAAAATCTGATAGTGATCGCCACTGTCGATACCCAAGATAACGGACCGTCTCGATTGCAGATCGGTCATCACGTTGCCGACCATTTCTTCGGGCACCTTTACGGTCAACTCGCGAATCGGTTCTAGTAATTTGGGTTTGGCGTTTAAAAATGCGGCTTTAAACGCATGTGCCCCTGCAATCTTGAAAGCAATATCGTTCGAGTCTACAGAATGCATCTTACCGTCATAGACCATGACCCGAACATCTCTGATGTAAGAGCCCGTAAGAGGTCCAGATTCCATCACTTCAAGGATCCCCTTTTTTATCGAGGGCAAATAGCGAAGGTCGATGACCCCCCCAACAATGCAATTGTAAAAAATCAGTTTTCCGCCCCACGCGAGTTCTATCTCTTCTTTACCACGGATGTTGAATCCCTCAGGTTCGGGCATGCCCTCGTACCATGGCTCGATTTTCATGTGCACCTGTGCGAACTGGCCTGCGCCACCTGATTGTTTTTTATGGCGATAATTGGCCGTTGAAGTGCGTTTTATGGTTTCCCTATATGCAATTCTTGGTTGTATGAATTCAGCTTTTATGCCGTATATATGTTCCAATGTCCAGTCGATGGTCGCCAAGTGCAGCTCTCCTTGACAGCCCAAGATTTGCTGTTTCAATTCTTTGGAATAGGAAACGACCACCGTAGGGTCTTGGCTACGTATCTTTTTTAGGGCATCGCTCAATTTTTCGTCTTCGTTCTTCTTTACGGCGGATATCGATTTTTTTGTTCTCGGTTCTGGGTAAGCGATAGGTTTGATGGTTACCTTATTGTTTTCTGCATGTAGGGTATCGTTGGTCTCGGTATATTTCAGTTTTAAGGTCGCCCCGATATCACCGACGACCAGTTTAGAGACCGACTCCCTTTTTTTGCCGTCCATGATGAACAATTGGTTCAAGGTCTCGGTCTCGCCGGTTCTTGAATTGACCAATTTGTCGTTGGCTTTTACCACACCCGATTTCACCTTAAAAAAGGTAATCTGGCCCAAATTAGGCAAGTGTACCGTCTTGAAAACAAACAAGACCGTTGGCGCTTCGTTAGTGCGTATAATGGTTTTGTCCTCGACGCTCTGTTCAGGCTTCAAATCTGCCGCTGCCGGGGCCACGTTATCGATGAAGCCCATAAGCCTACCACTGCCCATATCGTTCAATGCCGATACGCAGAAAACAGGAAAAAGTTCATGGTTCAACATACCCGCTTTGATGCCTTGCCGCATTTCGTCTTCCGATAGGGTGCCTTTTTCAAAAAACAGTTCCATTAGTTCCTCATCATTTTCGGCCGCTTTTTCTACCAATTCATTGTGTAGTTGGTCTGCCAGTTCTTTTTGATCGTCGGGAATGGGAAATTTTTCTGGCTTGCCCCCTTGCGGAGAAAATTTGTACATCTTCATCTTCAGCACATCGATGATACACTGTGCACCATCAACCTTCAACGGGTATTGAATCTTGACGGCGTTATTGCCCACCAAAGCTTTAATGCTGTTGAAGCTATGTTCAAAATCAGCATTCAGATGATCGATCTGGTTCACCACAAACAAGGTAGGTTTGTTGTAGTTGTCGATATAACTCCAAATGATCTCGGTGCCGATCTCGACCCCATGACGCGCATTTATGACCGTTACAATGGTATCGGCCACCCGAATGGAAGAAAGTATCTCGCCGATAAAGTCATCGAGACCCGGGGTATCTATGATATTTATTTTGTAATTGCGCCATTCGGTATGCAGTGGCGTTGCAAAAACCGAAGTGCCCCTTTGATGTTCGATTTCGTGATAATCTGACACTGTATTTCCATTTTCGACACTGCCCCGTCTATTGATCAGGCCGGCCTCAAAGAGCATGGTTTCGGCCAAAGTGGTCTTGCCGCTGTTGTGGGCGCCCACAAATACTATGTTCTTTATATGTTTATCGTCATACACTTTCATACATCCAATGGTTTTTTGTTAATCGAATTTTCTTTGGTAAAGGCGTAAAAGTAGCGGTCCATATCTTCTTAAAACATGACTTTTTACCATCTCACAATTTAACCTAAAATGTAATCCTTACAAAAAAAATTCTCTTGAAAATGATTGGGTGCATTTCCTATAAACCACACTGTCTTACAGACCACGCGGTTCGCTTCTTGATTTGTGTCGCAAGGCATTGAAACAGCTTTATATAAGAAAAAATATAGAAACCTGCCCATGTATTTTATTTTGGGGCGAAATGTTTTGAAACTGTTGACTAAAAATTCAATAATTCGTATCTTAAACACCGGCTCCCCTATTTCACTAATCCTATAAAATCATATTATGAGTAATGAAGAAAGACAACAAGATGTTCTTGAAGTTTCAGTTCAAAAGATTTCCGAAAAGGATTTAAAAGATGGTCAACAAGCTGCGGCAATTTGGTGCGTTTATCAAGCCATAACAAGTTGCCCGGATTTAGGAATAAACATGAATGATAGCATATGCGTAAGACCTTGCCCTACCCCTCCGGACACTTGTCCTGATATTACGAGTTTGAGGTTATATGATGCCGTGGGCAACTATGTTTGCACTATTAGAGTAAGAAATACAGGAGCTTTGCATTGTGAAGGATGCCCTCAAGGAGGCCATCGATTTGTTTGGAGGTAGAAAAGTTAAGATGTTGCATTTCAATCATCTTTGATTTGGTCTTGAGTGGCCAGCGATGGTATACAGATGGTTTCAACGGTTATAGCTTATCAGCTTGGACCAGTTCGTCGTCTTGCCAAACACCACTGGCCACCACATCGCCCTCTTTGCCATAGAAAATGCCTTCGCCAGTACGTTCATCTCCTTTCCAAAGACCGACAAATTTTTCACCATTGGCCCAGAAATAGGTGCCCTGGCCATTTCTTTTGTCGTTTTGGTACTCGCCTTCATAACGTTCACCGTCGGTCCAATAAAAAGTTCCATTTCCATGGCGTTGGTTTTCTTTCCATTGGCCTTCATAACGACTGCCAGTGTTGAAAAGGGCCACGCCGTAACCATTTGCCTTACCGTTTTTTACTTGACCCACATAATGCATTTGGCTGCCCTTGGCATTGGTAAAGGTCAAATACTCGCCAAAAGATTTTTGTTTCAATTGTCGCTTCATGCGTGCCAGCTGTACCTTGGCTTTTTCAAAGGCGAAACTCAGTGAGTCATATTGTTGTAGTTCTTTGGGTCTGATCGTGGCCAGTGCCTGTAGCGAGTCAAGCGCTTTGAGCTGTTCAAGTTTTGCAGAATCTTGATGGGGCTCTGTAGCGGTCAGTCTTGTCAATTTTTCGGTCAGTGAAATGCGCAATCGCAGTTCTTTATTCGTGCTTTTATCGTTCAATTGCGCGCGATACGCCTTGAGCGCACCAGAGTAATCGTCGCCATCTACCAACATCGAATCAATGTGTAACAGCTCTTGCCTGGCTTCGATATAGCTTTCAAGTTCTTGTTGGTGTACTTGCGCTTCCCGTAGCTCTCTTTTTAAGTTTTTGGATTTGAAAAAATAGAAGCTGGCCATTCCTACGAAGAATGCCAATAATATAAAGGTTACCTTGGTCAGATGTGGTTTCTTCATGATTGAAATTCCGTAACTATGTCTGATATACGTATCAATCGGTAAAATGGATCGCGGGCAGCTTATTTTTTACCTTTCGAATGTCGGGCGAGAAATAGACATGAAAGCGCATGGTCCAATTTTGCTTGAAGACCCCGGCATTTTCTAAAGTCTGGCCATGAGAATACATGAGGCCCCCAGCCACTTTCAGCCTTGGGTTTATGATGTATCCCAAAGTAGTCGTGATACGTAGGTCTTCCATGACACTGCCCACCACGGCCTTACCACTTTGCATAATCAGTTCCGCTTCTGGTGAAACATAAACGGTACCTGGTTCTAACTTGTTACTGTTCAAGGGCACCTTGACACGAAACATATAACGCCAACGGTTTCTGAAAATATATTCACTATTTTCTTCAAACCCTTGGCTCCATCGGTGTTCAATGCGAATG
>JANQOD010000236.1 GCA_028289745.1 Allomuricauda sp.
GCTATACCTACCCCTTTTTCTATTATTTTTTCATTTTCAGACGATCAGCGCCCAACAATCAAAATCATTGGATGAGGGCAGCATCGAAGCGCAGTTTCAGTACCTAGAGAAAAAATCAGGGAACTATCGGGCTAACGGAGTGCGGTATGAGGTCATCAAGCTTTTTGAGCTGAACAAACTGAAACAGAACGTATTCGACTCCCTACAAACTGCGAACAAGAGTATTGACGATTTAGAAAAGACCATTGCACAAAATAGAAGTGAAATCAATGCATTGAACACGAAGCTTGAAGAAACGACCAAAAATCTCAATGAAACCAGGGCAGAAAAAGACAGCATGTCGTTTTTTGGGGCACAGGTCTCAAAAGGTACCTACAAGTTAATTATGGGGGTCTTGCTTTTAGCGCTCATTTTGTCGTTGTTGTTCTTCATTTACAGATTCAGAAAAAGTAACTTCTTGACACAACAGGCAAAATCTGCACTGGCCGATTTAGAGGAAGAATACGAACAACATCGTAGAAGGGCTTTGGAACGGGAGCAAAAGATAAGTCGTCAGTTGCAGGATGAACTCAACAAAAACAAAAAAAAATTGTAAAACCGGCCAATGGTCAATCTAAGTAGGGCCCGTGCCCACGACATTCACACCATTGCCCCTTTATTCGATGCCTATCACGTTTTTTACGGACAAGAATCCAACCTAGACGCAGCCCGTTCTTTTTTATCAGCGCGTTTTACCGACCAAGACAGCGTTATTTTTTTGGCATTTCATGACGACATGCCAATAGGTTTTCTTCAGTTGTACAAGACCTTTTCTTCGGTAAGTCTACTACCCTATTATATTCTCAACGACCTTTTTGTGAAAAAGGAATTCAGAAAACAAAGGGTTGGCGAAGCACTTCTTGAAAAGGCCAAATACCATTGCAGGCAAATGGGTTATAAAGGGCTGGCCCTGGAAACGGCCATTGACAATCCTGCCCAAAAACTATATGAAAAATTGAACTGGAAAAAGAATACCGAGTTCTTTCACTACTTTTGGAGCAATCCTGATTTGGTGTAAGCCATTGTTCAAACACCGTTGTCAAGAACATGCGAATCGATATCATCACCCTTTTGCCCGAATTGTTGCGCAGCCCTTTTGAGGCCTCCATCTTAAAGCGCGCCATTGACAATGGGGTGGTTGAGATACATTTACACGATTTGAAAAAGTATGGCTTGGGCAATTATAGGCAAGTCGATGATTACCAATTTGGGGGTGGTGCGGGAATGGTCATGATGATAGAGCCTATTGACAAGTGCATTTCCGAATTAAAAAAAGAAAGACATTATGATGATGTGATTTACCTTACCCCTGATGGCCAAACATTGAACCAGGCCATGGCGAATGAACTTTCATTGAAAGAGAACCTCATTCTTTTATGCGGTCATTATAAAGGTGTCGATCAACGGGTAAGGGATCATTTTGTTACCAGAGAAATCTCAATCGGTGATTATGTGCTTTCAGGTGGTGAACTGGGCGCTGCCGTACTTTGCGACACGGTCATTAGATTACTACCGGGTGTATTGAACGATGAGACCTCTGCCCTAACCGACTCTTTTCAAGATAATCTGCTCGCTCCACCGGTATACACGCGGCCTGCCAAGTATAAAGGTCTTGAGGTACCCGAAATATTGTTGAGTGGCAATACGCCAAAAATAGAGGAATGGCGCGAGCAAAAGGCCCACGAGCGTACCGTCGAAAAAAGACCTGACCTGCTTGGCGAATAGACAAAAATAATTGCCAGGCACTTGTAGATTCTAAATAATGCACTACTTTTGCAAACGCAAAATCAACCTCTGACGAAAATCGTGAACGTTGCTTTTGGCATAACGACAAACCATTTGACATGGAATCTCTTATAAAATTTGTAGAAGACGAATTTGTTCCCAAAAAAGACTTTCCAGATTTTTCGGCCGGTGACACTATTACCGTTTACTATGAAATCAAGGAAGGCGAAAAAACCCGTACCCAGTTTTTCAAGGGCGTGGTCATACAACGAAGGGGCAGCGGTTCTACCGAAACCTTTACCATCAGGAAAATGTCAGGTACCGTTGGGGTAGAACGAATCTTCCCTATCAACATGCCTGCACTTCAAAAAATTGAGGTGAATAAGAAAGGAAAAGTTAGAAGAGCACGTATCTTCTATTTCAGGGAGCTGACAGGTAAAAAGGCTCGAATTAAGGAAGTCAGAAAATAAATAATTTTCAAGTTGTGAAAAGGCGCTCAAAAGAGCGCCTTTTTTTATGAACAATTGTTAATAACGATGGTTCATATTTTGTTGATTTTTAATTACTTGTAAAATTTGCATAGATTCTATTTTATTTTACTTTTATCGAACGATGAATGAAAGACGGCAATGTCGCATTTCATCATCCATATAAAGTTGACGTTCTTTATAGTATTGTTTTGGGCTTTTAATTGGTAACACTACTAATCAAAAAGTATTTTGCGGATAGTTAGCTTCGGCACGCTTGAAACAAATGACACAAAATTTGTGTGCGGGCAAGAGAGCAATTTCTTGCTTTGACAGATTTTGGAAGCAAAGCAGTATTCAGGAGCACAATGCGTTGTTTAGTTGAAAAATTAAGAACAAATGTGTTTCGAAACGTTGGGAAGTTGGCCAACAATGGTCCTAGATCATGAGCTTGTGGCAACACAAGTGGAGTTGGGAACTTTTCTGAAAGCCATATCAGTGTGCAAACATCGATATGGCTTTTGTTTTTGCCTTTAATTGTATATTTGCACCGCTCAAATATCACCGAATGGCAAAAATTCTTTATACAAAGACCGATGAGGCTCCAGCTCTCGCAACACAATCATTTTTACCCATTATCAAATCATTTCTCCAGACTGCTGATATTGCCATCGAGACCAAAGATATCTCCCTCGCAGGCCGTATTATTTCTGCCTTTCCTGAATTTTTGACAAAAGAGCAACAGCTAGAAGATAACCTTGCCCATTTGGGTTCAATAGCCAAAACACCTGAGGCCAACATCATTAAATTGCCAAATATCAGTGCCTCTATTCCGCAAATGGAAGAAGCCATTGAAGAACTTCAGGCAAAAGGATATCAACTGCCCGATTATCCACACGAACCTATAAATACCGCCGAGAAAGAAATCAAATCGCGATATGACAAAATTAAGGGAAGTGCCGTGAACCCAGTATTACGGGAAGGCAATTCTGATAGAAGGGCCCCCAAAGCGGTAAAGAATTATGCAAAAAAGAATCCACATAAAATGGGAAAATGGTCTTCCGATTCTAAGACCCATGTAGCCACCATGTCAAAAGGCGATTTTAAGTACAATGAAAAGTCACTTACCTTACCCGATGCCGATGTGGTCAATATAGAATTACTGGCCCCGAATGGTGAAAAAACGATATTGAGACAAGATATTTCTTTGCAAAAAGAAGAAATCATCGATGCTACGGTGATGAGCAGAAAAGCCTTGGTCGAGTTTTTGCAAGAACACGTGAACGATGCCAAAGAAAAAGATCTGTTGTTATCGATACACTTAAAGGCTACCATGATGAAGGTCTCAGACCCCATTATTTTTGGCCATGTCATGAAGACCTATTTCAATGAAGTCTTTGAAAAATACAATGATGCCTTCGAGCGATTGGGCATTAATGCCAACGACGGACTTGAGAGTCTTTTTGACAAACTTGACAAGCTTGATACAACAAAAAGAACCGAAATAGAAAAAGCCATCGATAAAACAATATCGCAAAATGCAGATTTGGCCATGGTAAACTCTGATAAGGGCATAACAAACTTGCATGTACCAAGCGATATTATCATCGATGCCTCAATGCCCGCAATGATCCGAAATTCCGGTAAGATGTGGAATACCGATGGCAAACTGCAAGATACCAAGGCGGTCATTCCTGATAGCAGCTATGCTGATATCTATCAAGCCACCATTGATTTTTGCAAAGAACACGGCGCCTTTGACCCCACAACAATGGGTACGGTGCCCAATGTGGGACTCATGGCCCAAAAGGCCGAAGAATATGGTTCTCACGACAAGACTTTTGAAGTAAGCAAAAAAGGTGTTGTACAAGTAGTGAGTGCCCTAACGGGCAATGTATTGTTGCAACATCAGGTAGAAGAGGGTGATATTTGGCGAATGTGCCAAGTCAAAGATGCTCCCGTACAAGATTGGGTAAAGCTAGCGGTTTCAAGAGCACGTGCAACACAAACCCCGGCTGTCTTTTGGCTCGACGAAAACCGTGCGCATGATGCCGAGCTTATCAAAAAGGTGAAGACTTACCTTCAAGACCATGACACGAACGGATTGGATATTCGAATCCTCTCCCCTTTCGAAGCGACCAAGTTCACTCTAAAAAGAATCAAAGAAGGCAAAGACACCATTTCAGTTTCAGGAAATGTATTAAGAGACTACCTGACCGACCTCTTCCCTATTCTCGAAGTCGGCACCAGTGCCAAAATGTTGTCGATAGTACCATTGATGAACGGGGGCGGTCTCTTCGAGACAGGGGCAGGTGGTTCGGCTCCAAAACATGTCGAACAATTTTTGGAGGAGGGCCATCTGCGATGGGATTCCCTCGGAGAGTTCATGGCCCTGGCCGTATCTCTTGAGCATTACGGGGAAAGAAACAACAACCAAAAAGCCTCGATCCTGGCCGATGCCCTAGACAACGCCACCGAGGCATTTTTAGAGAACGATAAATCTCCCTCTAGAAAGGTCAATGAGCTTGACACAAGGGGAAGCCATTTTTACTTGGCGCTCTACTGGGCACAAAAGCTGGCCGAACAAAATGAAAACCAACTGCTGAGGGAAAAATTCAAAAGTGTCTACCAAAAACTATTGAACAATCAAGAAAAAATTGACAAAGAATTGTTGGATGCCCAAGGTAAGCCGATGGATATTGGTGGGTATTATCTACCCGACCCCACAATAATCTCAAAAGCAATGCGTCCCAGCGAAACCTTGAATTCCATTTTGGAAAGTTTGTAGGCATTCTGTTTAAGAAAGTGTTAAGCAGTTCCATAATGAGTTTGCTTTGGTTATTTTAGATGTACTTTAAGAAATTCCCGGCATTGAAAAAGTACATTCTTCATTTCATACCCCTATTTCTTTTTTTTTCTTGTGAGGATGTCATTGACGTAGACCTTGCCTCGGTCGAACCAAAATTGGTCGTGGATGCGCTCATAGGCTATAATGCCAATAATGGCGATCCGATCACAATTGGTCAAGTACGTCTTACGTTGACTGCCGATTTCTTTGCAGAAGAAGTACCCCCTGCAGAAAATGCGACCGTTCAAATCATTGATGAAGAAACGGGAGAGATATATCCTTTGGTTGAAAATGAATCCGGTGTCTTTAGGGATGGTTTTCCAGATTTAGAATTTGAAAGGGACTATACCTTAGAGGTTATTTATCAAGGGCAAACGTATCGCGCAACAGAACGGTTGCAACCAACAGGTCAGATTGAAAATGTGGAGCAAGGAGACGGCTTTTTATTTGACGAGGATGAAGAAACCGAGGTCATCATCACTTTTGCAGACATTCCGGATCAAAGGAACTATTATTTGTTTGCTTTCGGATTTGACAATTATTTGGTCACTGACGATGAGTTTTATCAGGATCAAAGTCTTACGTTTTCGTATTTCTATGATGACATAGAACCTGGTGATTTGCTGACAATCACTTTGCTTGGCATCGATAAGGAATTTGCCAGTTATGTTGACCAAGCCTTGGTGCAGGCCGGAGAAGATGGTGGCGGATTTGGGGTTCCTCCAGCTACGGTAAGGGGTAATGTGTTGAACAGCACAGAACCCGATAATTTCCCTTTCGGGTATTTCGCTATCAGCGAAGTAGATGTTGAACTACTTACTGTACAATAGCCCATAAGCACCGCTAAAACCCAATGAAAAATTTGAAGAATCCTCATCTAAAAGAAAACCAAACCAATGCCAAAAAATTGCTGTTGCTGCTTTTAGTAGCTGCCTGTACTTTGCATTCACTCCTATCCCAAGAAAAATATACGATCAGTGGCACCATTAGAGAGGCGGTAAGTAATGAAACCCTGATCGGGGTTACCATAGCAGTTCAAAATCTTAGAACTGGCACTACCACCAATGAATATGGTTTCTATTCCTTAACACTACCTAAAGGTAATTACAATTTGATTATCAACTATTTGGGATTTCAAGATATCACTAGGTCGGTTACTTTGAATTCAGATATGAAATTAGATTTCGATCTTCAAGAAAAGACTGAAGAATTAGACGAAGTGGTGGTCACTGAAGATGTAGAACGTATAGATATCAGAAAACCGCAGATGAGTGTGAATACCTTGGCGGTACAGACCATAAAAAAAATTCCTGTTGTGTTGGGCGAATCTGATGTGATACGCTCTTTGGTACTGTTGCCCGGGGTAACCAATGCAGGAGAAGCCTCTTCAGGTTTTAATGTACGTGGTGGGTCGGCAGATCAGAATCTGATTTTGCTGGATGAAGCCATTATCTTCAACTCATCACATCTTTTTGGGTTCTTTTCAGTTTTCAATCCTGATGCCATAAAGGATATCAAACTATTTAAAGGGGGAATTCCCTCTCGATATGGGGGCCGGGTTTCTTCTGTTCTTGAGATTTTTCAAAAAGAGGGCAACAGCAAAGAACTGAAAGTAAACGGAGGCATTGGTGCCGTGGCAAGCCGCCTTTTGGTAGAAGGCCCGATCATCAAAGACCGTACTGCATTTTTGGCCGGCGGAAGGGCCTCTTATGCACACTTGTTTTTGCCCTTGTTCAATATTGACAATCGGGCATACTTCTATGATCTCAATACCAAGATAAGCCATAGGATCAATGAGCGTAACAGTATTTTTCTATCGGGTTATTTCGGGCGGGACCTGTTCAGTATAAATGAAAGCTTCATCAACACCTATGGTAACGCTGTTGGCAATTTTAGGTGGAACCACTTGTTTTCAGATAAGTTGTTCTCTAATCTATCCTTGATTTATTCTGATTATTTCTACGGGCTAGAACTTGACTTTGTAGGTTTTGAATGGGATTCAGGTATTCAAAATTTTAATTTGAAATATGATTTGAAGCACTATTTGAGTGATAAATTGCAGATCAATTATGGGGTCAACAACATTTATTATGTCTTCAACCCCGGTAAAATAAAACCAAACAGGGAAGATTCAGGGATAGTAGAGGATCAATTGACCAAGAAGTATGCGAATGAAGCCGCCGCCTACGTCGACATAGAACAGAAAATAACGGAAAACCTAAGGGTAAACTATGGTCTTAGGGCAAGCCTTTTCAACCGATTGGGACAAGATGAACTTTTTGTGTATGAAAACGATCGACCGGTCATATTCGACCCATTTCAACAGATTTACAGAGAAGCCACTCCCATTGACACCATAAATCCTGGAAGGGGGGCCAATCTTGAAACATTTTTCAACTTTGAACCCCGTATATCGGCAGCGTACACTATTGATAAAAACAACTCTGTAAAGGCCAGCTACACAAGATTGGCCCAATACCTGCACCTGCTTTCAAACACAAGCTCGCCTACCCCTTTGGATGTCTGGACACCTAGCGGCCCATTTGTCGAACCACAGTTGCTGGACCAGTATGCCCTAGGATATTTTAGGAATATCGACAATGGGAAATACACCTTAGAGTTGGAAGGATTTTACAAAGACATTCAAAATAGAATAGACTATATTGATGGAGCAGATTTGATTGCGAACGATGCCATTGAACAAGTCATTCTGAACGGTGGGGCACGTGCCTATGGCCTAGAACTGTTGTTGCGAAAAAATGAGGGTCGCTTTCAAGGGTGGTTGGCCTATACCCTTTCCCGTTCCGAACAACGCACCCCCGGTAGGGAGCCGCTGGTTGACAATGGCCGTTCAAACCAAGAAACAGGGATCAATTTTGGTGAATGGTACCCAACCCCATTTGACAAAACCCATGATATTTCCCTTTATGGCAATTATGAATTGAACAAGAAATGGAATTTCAACGCCAATTTTATCTTTCAGACAGGGCAGCCTACCAACTACCCTGTCGGACAGTTTGAATTTCAAGGATTGGTGGTTCCATTTTTCGGCTCGAGAAACCAGACAAGGCTGCCAGATTACCATCGGTTGGATGTTTCCGCGACCCTTACCCCAAAAAAGAACAGAAATCGAAATTTTCGATCAGAATGGGTTTTTAGCATATACAATGTTTATAATAGAATGAATGCCGCTTCCATAAATTTTAGGCAAAATCAAGATACTGGTAGAAATGAAGCGGTAAGAACGGCAATTTTCGGTATCGTTCCGGCTGTCACCCATAATTTCAGGTTCTAGGCAATAAAACGGATACTTTCTTTCACGCGGTTTTGTCGTTCAGCTTCGCGTGGGGGGAGGTCATTGATATGGAGACACGACCCGAACCACTGGGGTCGGTGCGGTAGACAAAACACAAGCGTTTATCAATCTAGGTATCCGCATGAGCGTGACAAGTGATTTTTTTCGAGAATATCGCAACACTGTTAGAAAGTGCTATCATTCTTTTGGGCAGGGTCAACCCTAGTTTAAATAGAGGCGTAAAATGTGGGGCAACTTCGGTACATCACGATCGAATAGACGCTTTCAACCCAATATCAGGTAAAGTCCCATAATTATCAGAATGCCTACCAACCCCTGACAGAGGGTCGCCAACGTATGTCCTTTCAAGGCATTTTTGACATCTAAATTCGAAAATTGTGACACCACCCAGAAGTAGCTGTCATTGATATGC
The DNA here is from genome assembly GCA_028289745.1 of Allomuricauda sp. Classification (GTDB taxonomy): domain Bacteria; phylum Bacteroidota; class Bacteroidia; order Flavobacteriales; family Flavobacteriaceae; genus Flagellimonas_A. The sequence goes on from JANQOD010000236.1 coordinate 8,808, forward strand.
GATACCGTCATGGCACCTGCTCCAATGGCCAAAACACCCAACGCCTTTTCAGAAACTGTCTCCAATCCGAAAGTGGTGAGCAAGGGTGCCGCAATAGCGGCGGTAGTGATGATCGATACCGTCGAAGACCCTTGGGCAGTCTTGAGGGCCGCAGCAATTCCGAAACAAATCAAGAGTCCACCAATACCTGAAGTTGAGCTCAGATCCAATATCGAAGCAAAATCAACGGTTCTCAGAATGGCCCCAAAAGCACCGCCAGCACCTGTAATAAGTACAATGAGGCCCGCTTGTTTCAAGGCTTCCCCAATCCAATCATTTTTTTCTTTTGATGGATGGCCTTTTCCTAATGAGAAGGCCAAGAAAACTCCTATCAAAAGGGCAATTATTGGGTTTCCGATAAAATCTGTGATCTCAAAAAAGATTCCTTTACCAAATGGCCTTGTAGGATAATTGGCCACCGATTTCAAAGCGATCAAGACCAAGGGCACGACCAAGGGCAAAAAGGCCCGCAAAGCCGATGGTTTCTTGTCAGCTCCGGTGATTTCTTCAATATCGTTATCCTCTTCTTTTTCTGATATCGAAATATATCCTGATATGAATCGTGCCCAAAAATATCCGGTCACACTGACAGGAACGGCCACCAACAATCCCAATATCAAAACAGTCCCCAAATCGGCATCCAAGATCGCCGCTGCCGCCAAGGGTCCAGGGGTCGGAGGCACAAAAACATGGGCCGCATATAGGCCACTGGCCAATGCAATGGCAAAAAACAACACAGGTATGCCCGATTTTTTACTCAATGTTTTGTTCAGTGATGAGAGAATGATAAACCCTGAATCGCAAAACACAGGAATCGATACCACAAAACCCGCCAAATTGATGGCCAAAGGCGATCGTTTTAGCCCGACCCACTTCAAAACGGTGTCGGTCAATACTTTTGTGCCAGCTGTCTTTTCTAAAAAAATACCGATTACACTACCAAAGGCAATGACCAAACCGATGCCCGAAAGTGTTTTGCCAAAACCCTCTGCCATTTGTGAAATTATTTTTTCGGGCGCAAGTCCCAAAAAAAAACCGGAGGCAATGGCGGCGATGGTCAACGAAAATACAGGGTGCAATTTGAATCGAACAGTGGCCACTATAATGAACAGCACCACAAATAAAATGACAAACAGTTCCATCAAAAATTGTTTCACTAAATATAAATCATATTGGCTAACTTTATCGCATGAGAACCGATAAGGCGTTATTGGTAAAAGGTGTAAAATACCTCTTCGTCACTGCCTTGACCATGTTTCTGGCACCGGTGGTCATTTATCAGGCCTTTAAAAATGAAGGACACCCCTGGTACATTCCTGTTCTTATTATAGGCTTGCTGTTGGCCGCAACGGCCATTGTGCTTGGGTTTTATGCCGTGAAATTAATGGTCGACTCGCTTTTTGGAAAGAAAAAATAGGTCAGTTCCTTTTTTTGGGAGCAGTATTATCGGTCGAATCGGTTTTCCACTTATTGCTCAACATGGCATAGTCATAATCCAATACCGATTTTTGCCGTTTCAGGCGATTGGAGGCAAAGGCCCTTTGCAAAATGTCTTCGATCAAGTAGTCTTCGTGTACCTCGGTTGGGCGAAATTCTTCTTTGATACTGATCTTGAACATTTTGGCAGTCGTCTGGTACCAAAAAGCCCTCCATCCGTTACGCAGTTCCTTTACCAGTCCAAAGGCGGTAGTGCCTGTCTGTCGGTGTATGAGCTTGACCAATATCTGCCCTTCTGTTCGCGTTAGCTTTTTCAGTTCATCTGAAAATTCACCCTCGATATATTTCTGCATTTGACGGGTGTACTTTTTTCTATGGCGCCTCTTTTTGATTTTGGCCAAGCTGTCGTTCAGTTCGACCAAGCGTTCGGCCGCCATTTTCGCATAAGGATATACTTTTAGCGTCTTTCTTCTTAAAATGTAGTAGCGGAGTTTTTCTTTTTTATCGGCAAATTCAAGTTTCCCAAAAATATAGACCTCATCAAGAGGAATCGATTCGAGCAAAAGCGAGTCTCCCTCCATTCTGACATAATATTCCGCAATAGAATCCAAATGCTTTTCCTTTTGGGCAAATCCGAGGAAAAAAGCGGAAAAAAGAAGCAGTGTTGCCAGTGTGCGACGCATATAAAGTACTACTAAAAAGCTCTTCAAAAGTAACGATAATAGCCCATCCTTATTATTAAAAATACGTGAATATTGCTAAGTTTGTAGGCTAAACAACATATATGGCAGCTTCAAAAATACTCACCCAGAAATCGCTTAAATTCTTTGAAAAATACTTGAACAACGCTTCGCCCACAGGCTATGAGTGGGAAGGGCAAAAAATTTGGATGGAATATCTAAAGCCCTATGTCGATGATTTCATCACCGATACTTACGGTACGGCCGTGGCGGTCATCAATCCCAAAGCAAAATACAAAGTGGTCATCGAGGGACATTCCGATGAAATCTCATGGTATGTCAATTATATAACCGACAACGGTTTGCTCTATGTCATTAGAAATGGTGGCAGTGACCACCAAATCGCGCCCTCAAAGTGGGTAAACATACATACCAAGAAAGGTGTGGTAAAAGGGGTCTTCGGATGGCCCGCGATACATACCAGAAACAAAGCCAAGGAAGAACCCCCAAAACTTGACAACATTTTTATCGATATCGGGGCGAAAGACAAAGAGGAAGTCGAAAAAATGGGCGTTCACGTCGGTTGCGTGATTACCTATCCAGATGAATTTCAAGTGCTGAACAAGAACAAATTCGTATGCCGTGCCATTGATAATCGTGCAGGTGGTTTTATGGTCGCTGAAGTGGCCCGTTTGCTACATGAAAACGAGAAAAAGCTTCCTTTCGCACTCTACATCACCAATTCGGTGCAAGAGGAAATCGGATTACGGGGCGCGCAAATGATCACCGAGACCATCAAGCCCGATGTGGCCATTGTGACCGATGTGACCCACGATACCACTACCCCAATGATCGATAAGAAGAAAGAAGGTGAAACATCAATTGGCAAGGGACCCGTGATTTCTTACGCCCCTGCGGTACAGCAAAAGCTGCGTGAGCGTATCATCGAGACCGCTGAGGCCAAAAAGATCCCGTTTCAACGACAGGCCTCTTCAAGATCGACCGGCACCGATACCGATGCCTTTGCCTACAGTAACGGTGGTGTGGCCTCTGCCTTGATTTCATTGCCCTTGCGCTATATGCATACCACCGTGGAAATGGTACACCGTGATGACGTTGAAAACGTGATACGATTGATCTATGAAACGCTGTTGGCCATCAAAGCAGGTGAAACGTTCAGTTATTTTGATTGACTTCATCGTCGATCATAGGTAGACCTCTCCCCTTGACATGGGGAGCAGGTGAAAGCCAAAACCTTACAGGATTTTTTTCTTTGGATGAACTTGTTGACATACTAGATGAATCTGGAAACCACACTGGTGAATCAATGATGAAGTCTGTGGCCCACCGTAAAGGACTTTTTCATTCAACCATTCATGTATGGTTTTACACTTCAGACAGAAGAATCTTAATACAACAAAGGGGAAAAGACAAGGAAACTTTTCCATTGCTATGGGATGTATCGGTAGCGGGCCATATCGAATCGGGTGAAGATATTGAAGCCTCTGCCCTTCGCGAGATCAAGGAAGAAATCGGTTTGGATGTGGTTGAGGAAGATCTGGAAAAAATCGCAATCTTCAAGTCCGTTCATAAGCATGCCGATGATTTTGTCGACGCCGAATACCACCACACTTTTCTCTGCAAATTAACCGTGCCACTCGAACAATTAATAAAACAAGACAGTGAGGTGGAAACCCTTGCCCTGCTACCCTTGGTGACCTTTGCGGAAGAAACGTGGGGCATGGCCAATACCGGTAAGTACGTTCCCCACGGGGCCGATTACTACAAGACGATAGTCATAGAAGTAAAGAGAAGGTTATAGCAACTCTTGGGCAAATTTTTTCGGATGATCTAGCTCAAATGTTTTCTGATCGCCCGTTTTCATGTTCTTTACAATAAAATTACCCTCTGACAATTCCTTTTTCCCCAGAAGAATAACATAGGGCACTTTGCGCTTATCGGCATATTTAAACTGTTTGGGCAGTTTTGTGCTTGTAGGATACAAATCGGTACGCAGGCCAATTTTCCGCAATGCATTGACCAATTTCAGGGCAATGGCAGCTTCTTCATCCCCAAAATTCAAGCAGAGTACATCAAGGGAAGTCTCTAGACTGTCTGGGAAAAGCCCCAATTCTTCCAAAACAAGGTAAATACGGTCCAATCCGAAAGAAATACCGACCCCGCTCACATCTTTCAGGCCAAAAATACCTGTGAGATCATCATAACGGCCACCTCCACCAATGGAGCCCATCTGTACCCCCTCTGGAGCCAATACCTCGAAAATGGTACCTGTGTAATAGTTCAATCCACGGGCCAGGGTAACATCCAATTGAATATTGGCCGCTTGCAATTCATAGTCTGAAATGGTGTTCAGAATAAATTCCAATTCTTCAACGCCCTGAACCCCGATCTCTGATGCTCTGAGGAAGTCTTTGAGCACATCAAGTTTTTCAGCATTACTGCCCGATAGCGAAAACAATGGCTGTGCTTTTTTGATCGCGGCCCCTGAGATGCCCTTATCGAGCATTTCTTTTTTGACGCCCTCTTCACCTATTTTATCCAGCTTGTCGAGAGCCACCGTAAAATCGATCAATAATCGTTGTGCACCGATAACCTCCGCAATGCCCATAAGAACCTTGCGGTTGTTGAGCTTGAGGGTCACTCCTTGCAATGCCAAAGCATGAAAAACAGTATCATAAAGTTGTACGAACTCTACTTCTTGCAAAAGCGAGTGGGCACCCACCACATCGGCATCGCATTGGTAAAACTCTCTAAAACGCCCCTTTTGTGGTCGGTCGGCCCGCCATACGGGTTGTATCTGATAGCGTTTGAACGGAAAGTCAATGTCGTTCTGGTGCATCACCACATAGCGGGCAAAAGGTACGGTGAGGTCATAACGAAGGGCTTTTTCAGTAATTTTTGGGGCCAAAGAATTTGAGTTTTTTGAGCTATACGTCACATCATCAACTTTTGAAATGAAGTCTCCCGAGTTCAAAATCTTAAAAATCAACCGATCGCCCTCATCACCATATTTGCCCAAAAGCGTTCCAGAATTCTCAAAACTTGGGGTTTCGATGGGCTGAAAACCAAAGGTCTCAAAGTGTTCTTTGATGGTGTCTATGACATAATTGCGCTTTGCAACCTCTGTGGGTGAGAAATCACGCGTTCCCTTGGGTATGGATGGTTTTTGTGGCATTCTTCAAATTATCGCATAAAGATAAAGAGATTCCTGTTTTCGCAAGTATGCGATCGGTTATTCAATGATTTCATCAAACCATTGATAGAGTTCTCCTTTGGTGATGACCGCACCCTGTTGGATCAAATCAAATTTATCTTTGTTCTTGTTCTCGCCATAGGCCTTTGAAGCGGTCAGATATTCTACAAAGTCAGATTGAAAATTGCGTTTGAACCAGCCAAAACCTTCCTTCGTACGCAAATCGATCTCAGGGTTCAATACTTTTACCGATAAAAGCTTCATTTCTTTATCGGTCAGTTCGAACAGATGCATGTGCCTTTCTGAAATGTTCTCGAGATACTTCACCTTTGACAGCACACCTTCCCAAATCAAATCACTGAATATGTCGAGTTCTTTTTCTACTACTTCAGGTTTTTCCTTTTTTAGCTTTTCCCATTCTTCAGCCGTAATGGATTGTGTGGCCAAAAAATTGGTGAATTCTTGGTGCAACTCCTCAAATTGCTCTTTTGTAAGCCGTTTGTATTTCATAACATGATTCAAAAACAAAGCCCTGACTTTGAATCAGGGCCTTTTTATTGCCGTTCATAATACTAATCAAGAATGTAGCGTACCCCCAATTGGGCCCTCCATCTTGAAAGCGCACTCGTGTTTGCCGTAAATGTATTGGTCAAATTCGGGTCAAAAGTATAGGTTGGGTTATTGCTGTCATCAACCGTTACGCCCAAAATCTGATTAAAGGTAGGTTGCTCGACCACTCCCCAGTCAGAGTTGATCAGATTGCCCAGGTTCAACACATCTAGACTCAACTGCAATCTGTTTCTATCATTGATCTTGATGTCTTGCAATACTTTAAGGTCCCATCTACCCCTCCATGGGGCCAAAGCACCGTATCGTTCGGCATAACTGCCACGATTGTCGCTCAGGTAATCATCTTGTTGAATAAAAGCCTCAAAAGCTTCAGCCTGACCTGGACCGCTAAAGGTCATCTGGTTCAATTCACTGGCCGTGGGAATATAAATCAAATCGTTGATGCTGGACCCATCGTTATTGATGTCGCCACCATAGATATAGTTGAATCTTCCTCCCTGGGCATATTCGAAAAAAGTAGATACCGTGGTACCGGTTGAAAATTCCTTTGAGACCACGCCAATAATTCTATGGGTGTCACCATATCTTGAAAAGGCCAAAACATCATCATTGGCATTGCCCACAACGGCATTGGCAGCAAAAGCATCTCCTGTGATCTCTGCTTCTATAGAGTTTACCTCTTTTGAGTTCAAGTAGTTGTAGGCCAACATGGCATATAGCCCATTTTCCCAAGTTTTCTGGGCTTTGAAAGAAGCGTTGAAAATTCTACCTTCATCAGAATTGGTGAACACATAGGCATTGTTCGGACCGAACAACTGTGCCTTATCATCATTCGTATAAACCGCTCGATTATCACCTGGGGCATTCAACGTAGCCGATGGCGTATCCAATCCCCAATTCTGAACGTGGGCCGCATTGATATCTTTCGTATAAGAAAGGTCGGTGGTCAACACCAAGCCATTATCAAAGGCTTTGTCAAGCCCTATATTGGTTCGCCAAACCTGGGGAAACTGAAAATCTGGATCTACTGCCTGATAAAAGAAGAAATCAGTGCCCTGTACTTGGTTGCCCAGCCAAACAAAAGGAAAACGACCTGTGAAGAGACCTGAACCCCCTCGTATCTGAAGCGTGTTATCGCCATGTACATCCCAATTGAAACCTACACGGGGAGAAACCAAGAAATCGTTGTCGGGCAACTGCTCTGAGTCGATCAACACTTCCTCTCCACTGCCAGGGTCAAAATAGACGATGTCGGGTGCATAAGTGCCTCCCTCAGCCAATGTGCCCCCTTTTCGGGCTATGTTTTCGCGAACTTTATCTGCGGTATCAAAAAATAACGGTTTATCAAAACGAATCCCATAGGTCAACTTAAAATTATCGGTCACATCCCACTCATCTTGAAGATAGAATGCCAACTGGCCCACATTGGTTTCTGCGAGGGCCCATCCACCGGGTGTACCATCAGGGAACCGGTTGTTGTTGGCAAATATTCCCTGTGCACTTTGAATTTGACCATCTATCAAACCTCCAGGCTGTGCCGCATCAAGAAATTCCTGCACACTCCTAAAATTACCGAACGTATCATCAAATCTCGGAAAACCAAAAGTGCCTCCATAAACCCCAAGGTTAAAAGAATTATCAAACTGGAATTTTTCATATGAGAAGCCAATGGTATAGGTGTGGTCACCTTTGAAAATGTTAAGATTATTGGTAATCTGAAATACTTTCTGATCCAATCGGTTGTTGATCGAGAAAGGCTCATGGCCCGCAACTATATAGTTCGTTCCGCCGTTTTCAATGATAATGCTCGGTGCCGGTGTTGACAAAGGGTCTCGAAAATCGTCAAAATGCGTGTACCCTACCTGAAGCTTATTGACCGCCTCATTTGACAAAGTTGAATTAAGCTCTAACTGTACTGAATTTATATTATTGTTGATTTCGTAACCTGAGTTCTCAAATTGAAAAGTAGCTGCATTGGGTCCTCTAAAGCCCAATGCCGAAGGATGGGCAGGCTTTTGTTTCGATGCCCGCAGAAAGTTGTATATAACGGCCAAACGATTGCTCTCATTAATGTTCCAATCCAGCTTGAAAATACCTTTCGTAGACTCTTGATCAAAATTGAAGTTTTCAAACCTTCCCGTATCATAGCCTAAAGCGGCCAAAGCGCTTTGTACATCTTGCAGATCATCTACGGAGACCCTAGACTCGTTGATAGCGCCTGTTCCTGTATTGGGAACGAATCCGGCGGTACCCAGTTCCGTAAGGTCATCTTTTTCAAAATTGGCAAAGAAAAACAGCTTATCCTTCACGATCGGTCCACCAACACTGATGCCGTATTGAACCTGTTCAAGACCGGTCTTAAACACGTCATCACCGTTAATCTTGCCTCCGGTAAGATCGTCATTTCTAAAAAAGCCATAAGCGGTGGCATAAAATTCATTGGTGCCGCTTTTGGTAACAGCATTGACCGTAGCCCCTGTAAAACCAGATTGTGTTACATCATAGGGAGCCAATGATACTTGAATTTGGTCTATCGCATCCAATGATATGGGCTGTGCACTGGTCTGCCCACCTGGCGTGGGCGCATCCAAGCCAAACGGATTGGCAAAGAAAGAACCATCCAAAGAAAAATTATTGAACTGATCGTTGCGACCACCAAATGAAAGTCCGCCATCTGCATTGGTAGGCGATGAGGCACTCGGTTCCAATCTTGTAAAATCACTTGCCGATCTTGAGATCGTGGGCAATCGGGTTAGCTCTCTACGTCCGACATTTGTTTCAGAGCCTGTTCGGTCACTGCCAAAAGTCCCTGTTTGATCCCCAACAACGACAACTTCATCCAATACCTGACTATCTGATTGTAGGCCCACGTTATGGTTATAGGTCTTACCCAATGAAAGAAAAATATCATTCTTTACATTGCTTTTGAAACCGACGTAAGAGATGGTAACCTCATAAGGCCCGCCTACGCGTAGGTTAAGAAGGTTGAAACGGCCATCTTCATTGGAAATGGCCCCATACTGTGTTCCCGTGGGTGTATGTACGGCAACAACATTTGCGCCCAACAAAGGCGCTCCCTGGTCATCTGTCACTTTGCCCCTGATATTCGAAGTGGTCACCTGTGAAAAACCAACAATGCTTATCAAGGAGGTCAATAAGAAAAAGAGTAGCTTTTTTTTCATGTGTTCTCTGTTAAGTTAGTCTTAAATTAAGGCAAACATAGTGCAAAAAAAAGAG
>JANQOD010000250.1 GCA_028289745.1 Allomuricauda sp.
GCCTCGGCGACACTCTCGCCCATTTGTGGCAATTTCAATTCGAATTTTGACATATTCTTATTGTTCGAGCTTTTTGAAGCTTATTTTTTGCAAAAATAATATAAAAACGGCCTTATCTTTAATTTATATACAATTAATTTGCCTTGATGGAGCTCTCAAAAGGCACTCTGTTCAAAATGCTGCGCCCCAAGGTCACCTCATCGGCATATTCGAGCTCATCGCCCACTGAAATACCACGCGCAATGGTCGAAGTCTTCACATCAACACCTTCTAACTGTTTATAGATATAAAAATTGGTCGTATCACCTTCCATGGTCGAACTAAGGGCAAAAATCAGTTCTTTGATTTCCCCTTCCTTTACTTTTTCCACTAGGGAAGTAATGTTCAAGTCTTGTGGGCCCACCCCTTCAATCGGTGAAATCTTTCCGCCCAGAACATGGTAGAGTCCGCGATATTGTGAGGTGTTCTCAATGGCCATGACATCCCTTATATCCTCGACCACACAGATAAGGGAAGCATCACGTTTGGGGTTGGCACAGATCTCGCACAGTTCGGCATCGGAAATATTATGGCAGTTTTTGCAGTAATTCACCTCATTGCGAAGCTTTGACAATGCGCTTGACAGGTTTTCGGTCTGTGTTTCGGGCCGTTTCAACAGGTACAGCACCAAGCGCAAGGCCGTGCGTTTGCCAATACCGGGCAATTGTGACATCTCATACACCGCATTTTCCAATAGTTTCGATGAAAACTCCATACCCAAAGTTAAAGGATGTAAAATTACGATTTTATTGCTTGTTTTACCTCTCGCCCCGACTCTACCTTCAAGTAGAAGGAACCAAAAACCTTCCTCTGTGGAGCGTAATGATGGATGACTTTTGTACTTTTCGGCCCAAAATTTCTACATGTCGCCGATTCAGATACTCATTTTGATAGGGACCTATTTTTTGGTCTTGCTGCTCATCTCATATTTCACCGGCAAAAACGATAGCAATGCCGATTTTTTCAAAGCGGGCAAGCAATCACCCTGGTACCTTGTTGCCTTTGGCATGGTGGGCGCTTCACTTTCAGGGGTAACCTTCATCTCGGTGCCCGGCTGGATCGAGACTTCACAGTTCAGCTATATGCAGGTTGTTTTGGGCTATCTCTTTGGCTATTTTGTAGTGGCCTTCTTGTTGATGCCCATCTATTACCGGTTAAATCTGACCTCAATCTACGAATACCTGCTCGAAAGGTTCGGCCCTACCAGCCATAAGACGGGGGCCTTTTTCTTCTTTGTCTCACGGGTACTGGGTGCCGCCTTTCGGTTGTTCTTGGTGGCCATCGTTCTGCAACAATTCGTATTCGACGACTTTGGGGTACCGTTTGAGATCACAGTGTTCATCTCGATCCTACTTATTTGGACCTATACCGCCCGAGGAGGCATAAAGACCATAGTGTGGACCGACACCCTGCAAACGCTTTTCATGATTCTGGCGGTCATTCTCAGTATCATTTTTATCAACCGTGAACTGGATTGGAGTTTTTCAGAGTTTATCGCCTCGTCTGAATTAAAAGAATTCAACAAGTTTCTCTTTACCGATGATCTTATGGCCCGAAACCATTTTCTAAAGTCGTTTATCGGCGGTATGTTCATCACCATTTGCATGACGGGGCTCGATCAAGACATGATGCAAAAGAACCTTACTTGCAAAAACTTGAAAGATGCCCAAAAAAATATGGTCTCGTTCAGCTTCGTTCTAGTGGGCGTAACCTTTCTCTTTATGCTGCTGGGAGCCCTCTTGTTCATATACGCCAACAAAAACAACATCGCCGTACCGTTGATGGATGGTGCCCCGAAGACAGATCTATTATTTCCTGAAATAGCGCTCAATAGTGGTTTGGGGCTCACCTTGGCCATTACCTTTATGTTGGGGCTCATCGCTGCGGCCTATAGCAGTGCCGATAGCGCCCTTACCTCTTTGACCACCTCGTTCTGCATCGATTTCATGAACATCGAAAAAAGACCGGAAGTGGACCAAAAAAGCCTGCGCAAGCGCACCCATATTGCCATGAGCGCACTTTTGATCGTAATCATTATCATTTTCAAATATGTGCTGGCCCGTAATGTCATCGATGGACTCTTGACCGTGGCCGGATATACCTATGGGCCACTGCTAGGCCTCTTTGCCTTTGGCATATTTACCAAACTCAACGTAAGGGACAGCTATGTGTGGTTGGTTACCGCACTTTCAGTGGCCACTATCGCCCTGGTGGCCAACATACCCCCAAAACATTTGGGCGGCTATGTGCTGGGCTACGAGCTCTTGCCCTTGAACGGGCTGTTGACCTTTTTGGGATTATGGCTGATAAGGAAAAGACCTGATTAGTCTTTTTTGCTATATGCAGATCATTTTCGGCAAAGTTATTATCGCCTTGATCAAAACTAATACTGGCCAGTGCCCAACAATACCAAAGTACAGGCTTCTTCGACTTCAATGCCATATTCTTCAAGCAGTGGGTAAAATTCAGGGTTTTCGGCACCTGGGTTAAAAATCACCCTACGGGGTTGAAGCTCAATGATATCGCCATAATGCGCTCTTTGCCGTTCTGGGTTCATGTACAACGAAATCGTATCAACTACTTGAATGGTATCAAGATTTGTGGTAACTTGCACTCCCGAAACCACTCCCGCGCGCAATCCGAACGCTACGGTCTGTATACCATGGGCCACCAATCTTTGAACGGCGAGGTTGCTATATCGGTGAGACTTTAAAGATGCCCCAAAAACCAATGTCTTGCCCATATTGTTAATTTAAGTGTTAAACTGATTTAAAGATTGTAACTATTTTAAAAAAAACTCGTCTATTGGTAGCGTAAAAGTATTCAATCATTGGTAAGTCTGTATTTTTTATAGTTAATGGTTAGTGTTTAGTATAGCTTATCAATGTAAAGAACCCCGGCAGCAATGTCGGGGTTCACTTCTTTAGACAAAACACGCTCTTCTTCAACCACCACAAAGCCAAACATTTAGAAATAAAAATGCATTAAAAAATGTTAAAGCCCATTATTTGTGTAACATGAAAGCAATACTATCGTCATATCGCTAACATCATCAATCAATCCATTCCGTACCGATAGTTATCGGTGTTTCGGATACCGATAAAAAACGAACAGTCATGAAAAATATGGCCGTGCTTTTAGTGCTGCTTTTTTGTACCGTCAATCCTAACAGGCTATTTGCGAAAAATTCTGAGGACAAGATCGGCTCCATTACGGGCAAGGTCATTGACAAAGCCAAAAATCGGCCAGTGGCCTATGCTGCCATCGTCATAAAATCAGCAGAAGACAACGAGACCGTTACAGGTGGTATCACCGCTGAAGACGGCACTTTTGAAATAAGGAAACTACCCGAGGGAAATTTCATTTTAGAAGTACAATTCATCGGTTACCAAACTTTCAAAAGGGATCTGGTCATCACTAAAAAGAACCGAAAGGTAGAATTGGGTACCATTACCCTGATCGAAGATGCACATAAGCTTGAAGAGGTAGAAGTTGTAGGTGAACGCACCACTATTGAACAACGGGTAGACCGCAAGGTCATCAATGTGGGCAAGGATCTGACCACGGCAGGTGCCACGGCATCTGACATTATGAACAACATTCCG
>JANQOD010000272.1 GCA_028289745.1 Allomuricauda sp.
GGTGGTGGCCGATGTCTCATCGACCACTGAACTTTTCGAAACTTTGGAAAAAATCTCCCCCGATGTGGTAATGCTTGAAATGGATATTCCTGAAATCAATGGCATTGCAACACTAAGAAAAATCAAACAAGAATTTCCAGATGCCAAAGTACTTATGTACAGCGGGCAATCTGAAGATGTTTATGCCTTAAGCACCATTCGCGCTGGGGCCTACGGTTATCTGTCAAAAGCCGCAGATTTAGATTATATTGTTTCTGCCGTTCGAAAAGTGAGCGAAGGCAATATGTTCATCACCAATGAACTGGCACAACGATTGGCCTTTGATGAAGGCACCCAGAAACCTCGAAGGTTCTTTAGAAAACTTTCGACAAGAGAAATCGAAGTGCTCAAACTTTTGGCCAGCGGAAAACGCAACAAAGAAGTGGCCGAGGGCTTGAATCTCAACGAAAAAACCGTCAGCACTTACAAGGCGAGATTAATGCGCAAATTGAATGTTGACAACCTCGTGGATTTGCTGCAACAAGCAAAAGCGCTTGAGCTTTATTAAAAAAACAATTGACACTGTATGAAAACCCCAATTTTTTTGGGGTTTTTCTTTTTAAGATAGTACCCTACTCAATTTGGCGTTCAATAATTTGTTCAATTGTAAGTAGTTGACAATTTCTTCCAAGGTCTCGGAGTGGTCGTCCTGTGATTCTTTTGTATGTTCCCGTAGTTGGGCAATACGGTTTCTGATCAAATTACAGCGAAGTGTCAAAATGGTCTCCCCGACCAATTGGGCGATACCATGTTGTTTTTCTTTTGGATAGATCTCTTTTCGCTCCCAATTGTGAAGTGCATATTTTTCTTCTTCCATTACTATAGATGAAAGCTCATTGACAAAACCTTGATCTAGCCCTACCATGAATTCGTTGATGTTGAAACCCTCATTTTTGTTGAGCGCCTCTATTAACTTATAATATACATGTTTGAAATTCTCATTGCTCAGTTCAATCTCATCTTCCTGTAGATCCAAATAGATTTTTTCGTACACTTTGGCCTCTACCTTTTCAGGCTCCAATACCAAATCGCCTTCGTCATTTTCTTTGAGCACCAAATCTTCAAATTCTTGCTTTTCATTGCCATATAGCAATAGCATTTCTATGATCTTGCGTTCCAACTCATACTGAACATCGACCTTTTCTACGGTGGCCTCATTTTTGACCACTTCAAACGCCTTTTGTTCTTGCTTAAGTCTTTTATTGGCGTCGGCAACCCCCTTTTTGGTCAGTTGTGCCAAGGTATCATAGAGCACCCCTTCTGAAACCTGCATCATTTTGGCGCATTCCTGTATATAGACCTCTTGTTTGATGCGATCGGGAATCTTGGCGATACTCTGCACAATATCCCTGATGGTTTCGGCACGTTTAATGGGGTCATCGGCCGCTTCTTTGACCAAGAGCGAGGTCTTGAACTGGATGAAATCTTTTGAATGTTCTTCCAAATACAGTACCACATCTTCAAAAGCATTGCTTTTGGCAAAACTGTCGGGATCTTCACCTTCTGGAAACGTACAGACCTTTACGTTCATCCCCTGCTCCAAGATCAGGTCAATGCCCCTCAACGATGCCCTTAGGCCCGCGGCATCACCATCGAACAAAACGGTGATGTTCTTGGTCAAACGGTTCACCAAACGTATTTGCTCAGGCGTCAGGGCCGTACCGCTCGACGCCACCACGTTTTCAATGCCGCACTGGTACATTTGGATCACATCGGTATAGCCCTCTACCAAATAGCAATTATCTTCTTTTGCAATGGCCTGTTTCGCGAAATAGATGCCATAGAGCACCTTGCTCTTATGGTAAATCTCACTTTCGGGCGAGTTCAGGTATTTTGCCGCCTTTTTATCACTGGTCAGAATACGGCCCCCAAAACCCAGTACCCGTCCACTCATCGAATGTATCGGGAACATCACCCTACCCTTAAAGCGATCAAAGGTTTTTTTACTGCCATTACTTTGCTCTTTGACAATGGTAAGGCCCGTTTTTTCAAGAAACGCTAATTGATAGCCCTTTTCAAAAGCGTGTTTTGTAAAGGCTTCCCATTCATCGAGACTATAGCCCAGACCGAATTTTTTGATCGTCTCTTCGGTGAAGCCTCGTTCTTTGAAATAGGTCTGACCAATGGCCCTGCCGGGTTCTGATTGCCACAAAACATCCGTAAAATATTTTTGGGCGAACTCTGAGACGAGATACATGCTCTCGCGTTCATCAGCCTGTTCTTTTTCTTCGGAAGTCTGTTCGGTTTCTTCAACTTCTATATTATACTTTTTAGCGAGATAGCGAATCGCTTCAGGATAGGTAAAGTGTTCATGTTCCATCAAAAAGGCAACCACATTGCCCCCCTTTCCACTGCTGAAATCCTTCCAGATCTGCTTTACCGGCGATACCATGAAACTAGGCGTACGTTCATCGGTAAACGGGCTTAATCCCTTGTAGTTCGAGCCTGATTTCTTCAGTTGCACAAAATCACCGATGACCTCTTCGACACGGGCAGTTTCGTACACTTGGTCTATGGTTGTCTTTGCTATCATTTGTCATTCATGGAAGTGAATAAAAATACGGATTTTTACCCTCACATATTCAATCACCGAATGAAGGTGGAACTTTGCTAAATTTATATAAAATTAAAGCATGATCTTTTTCTTCGGAACCCGTTTGGGAAAGCAAAGCATTCGGCAGTTGGCAAATGTGGCCTGCCCCCATTGTAGACAAAGAGGAACACTAGCGGCTATCTCACAACCCAACTATTTTCATTTGTTCTGGCTACCGCTTTTTCGTGTACAGACATTGCGGTTTGCTGAATGTTCACATTGTAAACGGGCCTATTACAAAGAAGAGTTTTCAAAAGAAATGAGGGAAGCAATCTTGAAATGATCGCTTCCCGTCTGAAAATAACAACATGGTCAAAGATCGAACCGAAGGCCCAAGGAGATATTTCGTTGTTCAACCTCAGCATCTTTAAAAATGGGGTTCAAATCATATTTCACATATAACAGCACCCCTTCTACGCCTGCATATGCGCTCAACCCATAGATTAAATCACTGGTGTTGTAATCACGTTTGAGCTTGTCTTTTACCCGTTCACCATCCCTGGTGTACTTAAGTTTTTGTCTGGTACCGAGATTGAATCCGCCATAACCGCCAATGCCGACACGAAATTGTCTGTGCAAAGAATATCGAATTTTCTTCTCGGATTCATAGTACCTTGAGGGGCCAAATTCAAAATGGACAGGAAAAACCAAATTATCCATGCGCAGTTTGGCTTTGTCCAATTCCACATCAAATTCCTGCAGTTCTGTTTGGTCACCGTTTTGAACAAAGTATTGGTTATCATCAGGTTTTAACCCGTTGAACTGAAAAGAGAATCCGTAGTTGAAACGTAACCAATTAGACTTTCTAAAAACACGGGTGCGCCATTGCCAACCCATTTCAAAAAAACGGCTACCTCCAATTTTATAGGGTGATTCATCCAATGATTGCCCATCGATTATGGCATTGTTCAGACCAATGGCGAGAACAAAATCAGAATAGGTACGCCTATCGTACTTCACATCTTGTCTCCATCCTTTACTTCTGAAAATGAACTCTTCGAAAGGTTTGCCCCCTATATCAATTCCTATTCTTACCTGATCCTCTGGAATTGTATCATTTTCCATATCTGAAAAAACCTCTCCCTCATTCCTATCTATCAATGCAATCTGGTTATCGATAATGGCTATGCGATTTTCAATGTTCATGGCTCGTTTCTTAGCGGCCTCTTCTTTTAAAATTTTTGCTTTTTCTTCTGTAAGTGTCCCTTGATCCAATCTTTTGTTGATGGCCTGCACCTCGATTTTCAAGGCTTCTTTTTCTTGTCTGGTAATTTTTTCTTTTTGCTCTTTGAGAACTTTTATTCTTTCTTTATAATCTTCTTGAGCCTGCAACTGTTGGGCCAATAAGGCCAATAACAGGCCCACTAAAAGTGTTGTGATTTTTCTCATGATCGTCTTGGTTTAGCATTCCTCTCCCGACCTCCCCCATATTGACCATGGGGAGGAACCAGAGCAGGAATTCTATTGATGATTTATTAATTGTTGCGGTCGGCCACCGCGGTCTTCAATTTGAAATACCCTTGTTTCAATGCATCGAAAATCTCATCTCTAAAGGTCTGGTCAAGTTCACTTTCAACCTCATTCAAAAGTGCCATTGCATCAACGGCTCCATCTCTTTGAATAGCCTTCTCGGTCAAGATCTCACGCTGGGCCGCTCTTAGCAATGAATCAACTTCGGCCTCGGTAACTTGTTTGTTCTGACTCTCAAGCAACGTCACCTGGGCCATTACCTCATCAAGTTTTTTATCGATGAGATTTCTGCCATTGTCCACAGGTTCACTTCTGGTTTTTTTGGCACCGTCAACTTTTGCCATGGTAATTTTTGCTTTGGATACTTCTTTGGTATCTATAATGGATTTTTGTCTTTCGATGCCCGGTTTCTCAGCGGCAATGGTTTCGGTAGCCCTTTCTATTTCATCGTTTACCGCTCCAGATTCTTTTACCTTTGGTCTTTCTGGTGGCCTGTCAACTATTTCCTCTTTGGTGATTTGTTCACTATCTGAGCTGAAAAAGAACATTGACAAAAACACTGCTCCCACAAAAAAAGCGGCCGCAACATACCCGTAGTATCTTCTTCTTGGGCGAGAAGATTCAGGGCCCAATCGGGCTTCCAGTTTTTCCCATGCAGCTTCTGATGGCTTTATTTCACGCTCATGAAGCTTTTGCTTGATATGTTTTTCAAATTTGTCCATATTTATTTTGTTCAATTGCCCCTTGACCGTGTGGGGCGGGAAATTTTGTCTAGTTTTAAATTTTCTTGCAACATTTTTCTAGCCTTGAAAAGCTGCGATTTTGAAGTGCCCGTGGTAATCTTCAATAATTCGGCAATTTCTTCATGCTTGTATCCTTCTACTGCATGTAATACAAAGACCATTTTGTATCCTTCGGGCAAACCATCGATTAAATGTTGTATGTGCTCCACATCGATAATAGAGGATTCACTTTCACTGCTATCGTTCACATATTGAAAGGTTTCCTCATCAAAAACCACAAATTGTTTTTTCCGCAGATGCGAAATACATTCCCGTACCATGATTTTTCGAATCCACCCTTCAAAACTTCCACGATGTTCAAAAGCCTTCAGATTTTTAAAGACCTTAACAAAACCTTCGACCATCACATCTTCTGCGAAATGCACATCTTTGATATACTGCCTACAGAGACTCAACATCTTTGGCGAATGTTTGTCATAAATGGTCCGCTGTGCCTGCCTTTCACCTGAAATGGCCTTTTTGACCAATTGTTTTTCGTTGCTATAGAACGGAATAATTTTCAAGGGTTCTCGGTTTGTTCTATAAATATAGACGCATGTATTTTTAAAAAGGTTGTCTGGGGAAGAAAAAATAAGGGGTTAATGGTTAGTAGTTAGTAGTTAGTAGTTAGTAGTTAGTAGTTAGTAGTTAGTAGTTAATAGTCAATAGTTAATAGTTGATGGTCAATAGTTAATAGTTGATAGTTGATGGTCAATAGTTGATGGATGATAGTGAAGGGTGAATAGTTAGTAGTTAAGCGTTCAGCGGTAGGCCTTAGACGGTAAGCGGTAGACGGTAAGCGGTAGGCGGTAAGCATTAAGAGCCACGGGAATATAAAAAAAATTGAACCAACGATCTGCATCGAGCATCCAGCATCCAGCAACCCTACTTCTTCCTATCTACCACATAGTCGACCATGAGCACCAATGATTCTTTATAAGGTGTATGCGGATAGTCATTCAGTAGCTCAAGGGCCTCGTCTTTGAATTGAAGCATTTTTGAAACCGCATAGTCAAGCCCTCCCATTTCTTTGACATAGGCGATGACCTCCTTGACCCGTTTTTTGTTCTTATTGTGGTTTTTAATGGAGTTTATCAACCAACGTTTTCTACTGTTATCACTATTGTTAAGGGCATAAATCAAGGGCAATGTCATCTTTTGCTCCTTGATATCGATACCGGTAGGTTTACCGATGCGTTCTTCACCATAGTCGAAAAGGTCATCTTTTATCTGAAAGGCCATTCCGCATAGCTCTCCGAACCTTCTAAAAGTCTCGACTTCTTTAGAATCGGGTTTTACCGCACAGGCCCCCATACTGCAACAGGCGGCGATAAGCGTCGCCGTTTTTTGACGTATGATATCATAATAAACTTCTTCGGTAATATCGAGCAGACGTGCTTTTTCAATTTGTAAGAGCTCGCCCTCGCTCATTTGCTTGACCGCATTTGAGATGATATGCAATAAATCATAGTCTTTTCGCTCAAGCGCCACGAGAAGTCCTTTCGAAAATAAAAAATCACCTACCAGTACGGCAATTTTGTTCTTCCACAGGGCATTTATTGAGAAAAAGCCTCTTCGTTTGTCACTTTCATCTACCACATCATCATGTACAAGGCTGGCGGTATGTATCAATTCAATAATGGACGCCCCGGTATAGGTACGGTCGTTCACCTTACCATCGTTAAGCATTTTAGCGGTCAAAAAGACAAACATGGGACGCATTTGCTTGCCTTTTCTATTGACGATATAGAAAGTGATCCTATTGAAAAGTGAAACCTTGGAAGACATTGATTGACGAAACTTTTCTTCAAAAAGCTCCATTTCTTTTTCAATCGGCTCCCGTATTTGCGCAGCAATTTTCAAACGACGACCAGGTCTGTTGGTTCAGCGTATCAAAAGTAGCGAAAATCAGGGGTTTGGTCTGCCAAAATAGCTAAAGTGCACAAAAATCGGTTTCTATTGATATGATGATGGTTACGATTTGTTGGCAAGCTGCCCGCAGGCCGCATCAATATCTTTTCCACGAGAGCGCCTAACGGTCACCACAATTCCATTATCCTGCAAGGTTTCTTGATATAATTGAAGTGCCTTGTCAGATGCTTGTGAAAATTCGCCATCGTCAATGGGATTGTACTCGATCAAATTTACTTTTGAAGGGGCAAAACGGCAGAATTTGACCAAGGCGTCCACATCTTTTTGGGTATCGTTGACATCTTTCCAAACCACATATTCATAGGTAATGCGATTTTTGGTCTTGGCATACCAATATTGCAGGGCTTCACGGAGGTCTTTCAACGGAAATGTTTTATTGAACGGCATGATACTGGTTCTGACCACGTCGATGGCGGAATGTAAAGATACCGCCAAATTGAAACGCACTTCTTCATCGGCCATTTTCTTGATCATCTTGGGTACCCCAGAAGTAGAAACGGTAATACGCTTTGGCGACATACCAAGGCCTTCTCTTGAAGTGATTTTCCCGATGGCTTTAAGCACATTATTGTAGTTCATCAAGGGTTCGCCCATTCCCATGAAGACAATATTGCTCAATGGCCTGCCAAAATAAAGACGGCTCTGTTTGTCTATAACGACCACTTGGTCATAGATTTCGTCGGGATTCAGGTTGCGCATACGCTTTAAACGTGAAGTGGCACAAAAACGGCAATCAAGGCTACAGCCTACCTGGCTTGAAACGCAGGCAGTGGTTCGGGCCTCGGTCGGAATCAATACCGATTCGACCAACAATCCATCATGCAACTTCACGGCATTTTTAATGGTGCCATCGGCACTGCGCTGCATTTGATCCACCGATATATGGTTGATGATGAAGTTCTTGTCGAGCAATTCACGGGTATCTTTCGAAAGGTTGGTCATACCTTCAAAAGAATGAGCCGATTTTTGCCAAAGCCATTCATAGACCTGGTTGCCCCGATAGGCCTGGTCACCTTGGGCGGCAAAGAAATCACGTAACTGTTCTTTGCTCAGCGCCCGAATGTCTTTTTTTTCTTGAAGCATTTTGACAAAGGTAGAAAAAGAAAATCCCGACGTACATCACGATTTTATGTATACGCCACATCGGTGGCGATCGGTGGCTTTAAAGAATCAACATGGCATCACCATACGAATAAAAGCGGTATTGTTCCAATATGGCCTGTTTGTAGGCCTTTTTCATTAGATCATGGCCCATAAACGCAGAAATCATCATCAACAGGGTCGATTTTGGCAAATGAAAATTGGTGACCATACAGTTGGCGATACTAAAATCATATGGGGGAAAAATAAACTTGTTTGTCCAACCCTCAAAAGTGTTCAGGGTATGTTCAGAAGACACCGCACTTTCCAGTCCGCGCATTACCGTGGTACCTACAGCACAGACTTTTCTTTTGTTCTTCTTGGCACGATTGACCACTTCGGTAGCCTTCTCGTCGATAACCAACTCTTCACTGTCCATCTTGTGCTTTGAAAGATCTTCGACCTCAACCGGGTTGAAGGTTCCCAGACCTACATGTAGGGTCACTTCGGCAAAATCGATACCCTTTATTTCAAGACGCTTCAACAGATGTTTTGAAAAATGTAGCCCGGCGGTGGGTGCGGCAACCGCGCCCTCATATTTGGCATAGATGGTTTGGTACCGTTCCTCATCCTCGGGTTCAACCGCTCTCTTGATATATTTTGGCAATGGGGTCTCGCCCAATTCTTTCAGTTTTCTGCGAAAATCCATATAAGAGCCATCGTACAAAAAGCGAAGGGTACGCCCCCTGGAAGTAGTGTTGTCGATAACTTCGGCCACAAGACTTTCATCCTCTCCAAAATATAACTTGTTCCCTATCCGTATTTTTCTGGCTGGGTCTACGAGCACGTCC
The DNA here is from genome assembly GCA_028289745.1 of Allomuricauda sp. Taxonomy (GTDB): domain Bacteria; phylum Bacteroidota; class Bacteroidia; order Flavobacteriales; family Flavobacteriaceae; genus Flagellimonas_A. The sequence goes on from JANQOD010000272.1 coordinate 8,748, forward strand.
CAAAGGCGTTGTTCTTCATTCAATTCCCGCAACAAAAAAACTTCGATGCGCGCCCCCGTCTTTTCCTTATTGCCGTATAGTCTTGCTGGAAATACTTTCGTGTTGTTCAATACCATGACATCACCTTCATCGAAGTAGTCAATAAGGTCTTTGAACATTTTATGTTCGATTTTTCCCGTTTCTCGATGGATGACCATCAACTTAGACTCATCTCTATTCTCGGCCGGGTATTCTGCCAATAAATCTTTCGGAAGCTCAAAATTGAAGTTAGATAGTTTCATGTGTATGGTTCTTGTTGCTTTTCATGTGTCATGCCCTGGCCATGCTCGCCACGGCATGTTACTCTTGGTGATCAAAATAATCTTTGTATGTACAGTACAACGGTTAATTTGATCGTATCGGTTTCATTCGGTTCTGTGGATTTTTTATAAAGGTTGCAAATATACAATCCGCAAAAGGGCGATGTCAAGTAATTGGACATTAAATATGCTATGCGTTTTTGATTTCAAGGCCCATCTTTTTCATATCGTCCCAAAAATCGGGATACGATTTTGAAACCACTTCTGCGTCGTTGATCGTAAAGCCCGTCTTTAAGGCAAGTGGTGCAAAGGCCATGGCCATTCGATGGTCATTGTACGTGTCGACCGAGACATCGACATCTTTTATTTCTGAGGGTCTTAATGTTAGGCTTTTCTCCGTAATACTGACCGAAGCACCAAATTTTTCGAGCTCGGTTTTCATGGCCGCAAGACGGTCTGTCTCTTTGATGGGCAGGGTATGCAGACCTGTCAGGTGGCAACCCATGCACAATGCAAAACAGGTAACCGCAATGGTTTGTGCAATGTCAGGGGCATTGCTTAGGTCATGGTTCAATGCCTTGGGTATCGGGTTCGAAGACTTTTTCAAAACTATTTTATGGTTTTCAAAATGTGTCTCAACCCCAAAATCTCGATAGATTTCAGCCAGCACACTATCGCCCTGCAATGAATCTTTTTTATAGGAGGAAAGTGTGATCTGGCTCTCTGGATCGACCAAGGCCATGATACTATAAAAGTAACTGGCGGCACTCCAGTCTGATTCGACCACTAAAGTTTTTGGATCCACTTCTTTTTTTGGGCCGACCTTGATTACCTGGCCCTTAAAAGATGTCTGCACGCCGATTTGGTTCAAAAGCCCCAAGGTCATCTCGATATAGGGCACCGAGGTTATTTTGCCGAGCAGGTGAAGTTCTAGTCCGTTCTTCAAATTGGGTGCGATCAACAACAGGGCTGAAATGTACTGGCTACTGATATTTGCCGGTAGCTCAACAACACTTTTTGTGAGTTGTTTGCCCTTGATTTTTAAAGGCGGATAACCCTCTTGTCCCAAATAAACGATATCTGCCCCCAAATCGCGCAATGCCTCGACCAAAATCTTGATGGGTCGTTCTTGCATACGGGGCGAACCGGTCAGCACCACCTCTTTTTCTTCTTGTGACGCAAAGTAGGCCGTAAGAAAACGCATGGCCGTACCCGCATGGTGAATATCCACATTTCCGTTCGAGATGGCCAGCCCTTTTTGCATCACGACCGCATCATCTGAATTGGAAAGATTCGTTATTTTAAGATCCGGAAACAAGGCCTGAAGCAGCAATAGCCTATTGGTCTCGCTTTTTGAGCCCGTAATTTGGATTTCTGTCTGTATTCTATTGTTTGAAAGGGGTGAAAGTCGTAATCTCAATTCAAAGCATTTTTATCAACATATGCAAGTTTCAAAGATAGCCTTATTTAAGTTTTTTATTGTTCTGATGGCGTTCATGATCGCGTTCCGTTTTCAAATGCAACTTTTTTTCAAATGCCTGTTGTAAATCTACACCCGTTTGATTGGCCAGACAGAGCACCACAAAAAGCACATCGGCCAATTCTTCACCCAGATCTTTGTCTTTGTCTGAGGGTTTCTCGCTCTGTTCTCCATATCGTCGTGCAATGATACGGGCCACCTCACCTACCTCTTCGGTAAGCTGGGCCATGTTGGTCAGTTCATTGAAATAACGAACCCCATGGTTTTGAATCCACTCATCTACAGCCTGTTGTGCGTTTGCTATGTTCATAATTCTTTATTTTTTGTATCGACGATTATGGTCACCGGACCATCGTTCAATAAGGCTACTTTCATATCGGCCCCAAAAATGCCGGTTCCTACATCTTTTCCCAGGTCGGTTTTCATTTGTGCAACGAATTTATTGTACATCGGAACGGCCACTTCTGGTTTCGCCGCCTTAATATAAGAGGGCCGATTTCCCTTTTTTGTTTGGGCATGCAACGTGAATTGACTGACCACAATGGCCTCACCATCAACATCGAGCAGAGATAGGTTCATTACCCCTTGATCATCATTGAAAATTCGAAGGTTCACGATTTTCTTTGAGAGCCATTCGATATCTTTTTCCGTATCTATCTCCTCAATACCGAGCAAAATCAAAAGTCCGTTGCCGATGCTCGAAATTACTTCGCCATCGACCGTTACACTTGCTTTTGAAACTCTCTGAATGACCGCTCTCATGCCCCATCATGACCCTGACCCAAAAGGGGAGGGAATTTTACTGATTTTCATATTCATCTTTTCTGTAGGTTTCAGAGACATCTTCTTCGAGCATTTGTACATAGCTTCTATACCTACTCCATGCGACCTCATTGTTTTGCAAGGCTTCCTTGACCGCACATTTGGGCTCATCAAGGTGAAGACAGTTATTGAACTTACAAGCTGTCTTTAACCGAAAAAACTCGGGAAAGTAATCGCCTATCTCATCCTTTTCCATGTCTACTATTCCGAAGCCTTTTATTCCGGGGGTATCAATGATCCTGGCATCGAATGAAAGATCGTACATTTCAGCAAAAGTGGTGGTGTGCTGCCCCAGTAAATGCTGTTCTGATATTTCAGCGGTCTTTAATTGCAGACCTGATTCAAGGGCATTCACCAAGGTAGATTTGCCTACCCCCGAGTTACCCGAGAACATATTTGTTTTGCCCACCATCAGTTCTTTGACGGCATTCACATTGCTTTTTGATTTTGCCGAAATCTCTAAACAGATATACCCTATTTCCCGATATAGATCCACCAAATACCTTACTTCGACCATTTCATCTTCATCATAGGCATCCATTTTATTGAAAAGCAATACCACGGGCACATCATAGGCCTCGGCCGTCACCAAAAACCTATCGATAAAACTGGTGTATGTGGTCGGATTGTTCAAGGTGACCATTAAAAATGCTTGATCTATGTTCGCCGCAATGATGTGTACCTGCTTTGATAAATTGACCGATTTTCTGATAATATAGTTCTTTCTATCCTCAATCTTGGAGATAATGCCAACGGTCTCATCGCCCACGGTCTCCAAATCAAAAATCACCATATCTCCCACTGCCACGGGATTGGTGCTCTTAATGCCTTTGATTCGAAACTTGCCCTTGATACGGCACTCGTGAAAATCACCTGTTTCTGACTTCACGGTGTACCAGCTTCCGGTTGATTTATACACAGTTCCCCGCATTAGATAAGCTGTTGATAACAATTCATACAATAACAAAGAAACAATTTTCTTTTCTTACAAATTCGTTTTAACATTGGTACATCTTAACAACAAACAAGTCAATTATGAAAAACATCATTTTTATTGCACTTTTTACGCTTGCAGCGACCTTTGAAATGAATGCACAACAGTATAAAGTCATCACCAGTGTTGAATCTATTGTGCCCAATGGATTGGGTCGTTCACGAATCGTGAATGCTCTAGAAGAAAAAGATTACAAAGAATACACAAGTGTTCAAACCGAAGAAGACAATACCCGTAACAAATCAAAAAGAGGGGAAATCCGCATCAAGAATTTTGAGGAAACCAAACTATTGAACTTCTACAATTTGGGGGGAATCCGTTTTCAGAACATCGCTGCCAATGATGCTTTGATCACCTCAATGATCAATACCATGATCGCAGATGGTTGGAGCTTGGAATTTGTGATAAGTGCAGTTGAAAGTGAGGGAGGCAAAGGTGATGGCAAGGGAATTTTTATCACTCGATATATTTTCAAAAAATAATACGGCCCTTTTAGAAACAAAAAAGCCCTGTATGAAAACAGGGCTTTTTGCCGTTATTTTGGTTTAGTCGACTATTCTTATCCTTCCTCCAACAAAAGTACTCTTATTGACTTCTTTGGGTTGACCGTATACCGTAACATCACCGCCAGCTTTTACATTGATATCGATACGCTCAGAGGCAAAAACCTCGGCCTCTCCCCCGGCAGAAATCTTGACATCAGAAGTTGAAGTACGTAAATCACGACCATCAAAGACGCCACCCGTATTCAACACAATCGATTGGTTCTCGGCCAAACCAGAAGCTTCTACAATGCCCCCGGTAACGGCGCGTACATCAGCGTAATCGACATCCATCCCGATTTTGATGTGGGCACCTTCTTGGGCCCGTAGTTCAATTCTGTTCTTCTGCACCAACTCATTACAGGTAATCTTGGCGCCCTCATTGCCATCGATAACGTTCAGATT
>JANQOD010000285.1 GCA_028289745.1 Allomuricauda sp.
CTGTTCGCGCAATGCCTTGACCTTTTCTTCTTCTTCATCAAGCCACTGTTGTTTTTGCTGGGTCAATTCCTTTCCGTTCAGTATCTCATCAGAATCAAATCGGTCACCAAAATTGCGCATCCAGTCCATCATTGATCGATGGGCCGTCTGAAGGTCTTTCATGGCCAATTCATATTGTTGGCCCGTTTCGGTGGTATCGATCTTGGTCTTGAGCTCTGCGACCAATTTGCCCAGCTTGCCCATCTTGGGCATCACTTCATCGTGAATGGCCATTACCTTTTTCATTTGGGCCATATCTTCAGAGGCCTCTTTTTTCTCCTTACAGGAGGTAGTGGAAAGAACCACCAATGTGAATAGAACTGCTATTTTTCTCATAGCATCAAAAATAAAAAAGGCATTCCAAAAAAAGGAATGCCCAATTCATTTTTTAATCAAGATCTATTCAAAATCGGCCTCCGAAACACCTTTGTTGATTACGGCTTCCAGAAGCTTTACTTCAATTTCCTGGGGCCCCATGCTCTGGGTTTTCACGCTCGGGAATTTGATGCCATCGATTTCTTGATATTCTTTTAAAGAAGATGACTGGTTCTGGGTCTGTCCGTTCATGTTGATCGTTGAGCTCTCTTTGACCTTTAGTCCAGTTTCGGTATCATAAAAGAAAGAGGCATTGATGACAGTGCCCGAAACATCGATTTTATAGGCATCTTTTCCATCGATTTTTTCTATTCCTGCCAATTTGGCCGAACCATTGGCCAAGAATGCTTGTTCTGGGAAAATACCCATTACGCTCAACATATCTTTTTTCATATCATCGGGCAACGGCATTTTGTTTGCCCCTTGCTTCATATAAAGCTCATCACCTTTGGCGACGACCCCCATCATAGGCGATTCGTTCATATAAGTGGTCTGGGCAAACTTATCTGCCGTACGCTTTTCTTCCACCTTGATTTTGCTTCCCATTACTTCACCTTCATAGACAAGTTTTAGGGATTCAATGCCATTTACCTTATCAACCCCGCCGATGGCTTCAAAATACCTATTGATGACATCTTCAGCGGCCATGCCTTCTGGTATTCCAGCACCATAATCGGGTTTTTCTGCCTTGCTGGCATACCTGTCATAATATAGCACAGGAAGCTTCTTGCCATTGAATTCGACCTTCTCGAGATTTTCAATGACCTCACTGCCCTTGCCGGTTACCACCACTCTTGAATTGCTCGAGGAGAAATGTTTCTGGGCCGCTTGCTGTACTTGGTCAATGGTAACCGCATTCAGCCTTTCGAGGTAGGTTTTGTAGAAGTCTTTTGGCAAATCTTCAATTTCTATGTTAAGGGCGTAATTGGCAATGGTCTGTGGTTTTTCGAGCGCCATTACAAAATTACCGGTATACTTGGCCTTCGCATCGGCCAATTCTTGTTCGCTGACAGGTTCTTTGATGATTTTATCCACCTCTTTCAAGATTTCGACCACAGAGCTGTCGGTGACCATGTTTCTCACACTGGCAGATGCCCTGAAAGTTGTCGGACCGTACTTGTCATTTCCGATTCCTGAATAAGATCCGTACGTATAGCCTTTATCTTCCCTCAAATTGAGAAAAAGTCTAGCTTGGGCACCGCCGCCCAAAATTCTATTGGCCAACAATGCGTGCAAGTAATCACCGTCTTTCATTTTTAGATCGACAAGGTTCTGCACAGAGATTTCAGACTGTACGGCATTGGGCATATCGATAAAGTTGATCTGTGCATATTGGACCTGGGTAGGTTCAGAGTAGGCTATTGAGGGCGGTACAGCTTTGGTCCACGGTGTGAAATGCTCAGTGACCAAATCTTTGACCTCATCAAATTTCACATCTCCAATAACGACCAGATAGGCATTGGCGGGCACAAAATAATTTCGGTAGAACTGTTGTACATCGGCCAGGGTCACGTTGTTGACCGTCTCTTGGGTAATAAACTCACCTTTGGGGTGGTTCTTACCATAGGCCAGGGCACTTTCAACCCTACCGGCAATTGCTGACACATCTTTTTCTTGGGCCTTAAGGCCAGTGATCAGCTTATCCTTTTCTTTGTCAAATTCTTCTTGGGTAAAGTTTGGGTCAATGGCAGCATCGGCCATCAACTCCAATATACGCTGAAAATACTTTGACAAAGAACTGGCAAAGGCACTTTGTGAGCCAAAACTGATAAATGCCCCCAAAAAATCAACTTCCTCATTGAAATCATCTTTTGATATACTTTTTGAGCCATTGCCCAAAAGACTTGCCGTGAGCGATCCTACACCTGCTTTGTCACCTTCAAGAATAGGAGGGTTGTCAATGGTCAACTGTATCGAGACCCTGGGTAATTTGTTGTTTTCGACCACCATCACCTTAAGGCCATTGTTCAGGTCAAAGGTATTGGGCTCTTGTAAATTGATTTCCGGTGCTGGGCCAGGTTTTGGCTGCTGGCTTCTATCAATCTGTGCGTATGAGATGCTTACAAAAAGCGATAATATTGTGAATAAAACTGTTTTTTTCATTTTAATTGGCTTCTTTTTGTTCAGGTAGGTATTCCAATTCAACACGTTGGTTCTTGTTCAAATATTTGTTGGCCACCTCTTTGATTTCTTCTCGGGTAATCGAGCGGTAAATATCAATTTCGGTATTGATGAGATTGGTGTCATCATAAAGCATGTAATACCTCGCCAATGAATTGGCAATACCTGAGATACTGCTGTTCGAGTTCACAAAATTGTTTTCAAACTTGTTCTGGAGCTTTTGATAATCCCTTTCAGAAATCAGCTCAGCTTTCACTTTTTCTATTTCCGCATCGATTTCGGTTTTCAAGGTCTCAAGAGTGGTTTCACCTACGGGAAGTGCACCTACAATATACGATCCATAATCTTCTTGAGGGCCATTGAAGGCGAAAACCTGAAGGGCCATTTTTTTCTCATCGACCAGTTTTTTGTAAAGCTTTGAGCTCTTGCCACTGCTTAAGTAAGTAGAGATCATATCTAGTATGTAGGCATCGCGTTCGGTCTGCGCTGGTGTACGATAACCCATCAAAATGGCCGGTATCTGAATGTTTGGATCGTGGTACTTGGCCTGAATGGTCTCTGTCATGGGGTCTTCTACAAACGTTTTTCTTTCTATGTCTTCACCCTTGGGAATGGGCCCGAAATAATCTTGTACCATTTTTTTGGTCTCGGCAATGTCAATGTCACCTGCCACCACCAATACGGCATTATTGGGCACATAATAAATTTGGTTGAATTTTTTGAAATCATCCAATGAGGCGGTGGCCAGATGTTCAAGAGAACCGATGGTCTGCCAACGATAGGGGTGCTTTTTGAAAAGATGTATGAACATTTGTTCACGCCATCTACCATAGGGAGCATTGTCATAGCGCGACCTGCGCTCTTCCTGTACTACCTCTTTCTGGGTATCGACCCCAATTTGATTGATGATCGGATGCATCAATCTTTCTGACTCTAACCAAAGTCCTAACTCAAGATTGTTCGACGGAAACACCTCATAATAATAGGTTCTGTCTTGGGTGGTATTGGCATTGTTGTTGCCTCCGTTCGAAGAGACTATTTTGAACCATTCACCGCGTTCGATATTTTTGGTGCCCTCGAACAACAAATGTTCAAAAAAGTGTGCGAAGCCTGTTTTTTCGGGATCTTCATCTTTGGCACCGACATGGTACATGACCGATGTGGTGACCACCGGCGCCGTGTTGTCTTGATGCAAGATGACATGAAGACCATTATCAAGGGCATACTCCTCAAATTCCACTTCTTGTGCAAAAACGAAACCTGATGATGAGACCATGAAAAAGATGAAAAGTAATTGTTTTTTCATTTTTTGAAGTATTAAGATTTAAACCAAATAAGCGAGTCTTTTCAACTCATTAAGATGTGGCACTAATATATCATGTTTTGGACTACTAAGAAGGAAAACTAGGCAGGCTTTAACAGGATTTTATGGAAAAAATGGTTAAATTGATAATCCAACCAAATATCGCTCGATATGAAGAACTTGACTCTTCCCATTCGGTTCGGAATTGTGACCAGCGCATGCCTTATAGCCTATTTTTTGGTTCTCTCTCTTTTTGATAAGCATACCAATGTCTTTTTCAGTCTTTTCAATGGTGTCATCACAGGATTCGGAATCTACGAGACCTTAAAGATTACCAAGCTTAGAATGGGAAAAGATTTTGATTATGGAACAGGATTTACGGCTGGTATCACAACGGGGATCGTCGCGACCATTCTGTTCACCATTTTCTTTGCGGTATATGCAACAGAATTGAACACTGAATTTCTAGGTCAGTTGTCTGAAGTATGGGCGAAAGATTATAAAAATTTTGAGGGTATCGTTTTCTTTACCGTTGCCGTTATGGGTATTGCCACTACCCTTGTTTTGACCCTTTCTTTTATGCAGTTGTTCAAATCATCGAACAATCCGAAAAAGAAAGTGTCTTAATCTTTTAAAAACCCTTGCCAATTATAGATTTAGCAGTATATTTGCACCCGCCATTATGAAAAATGGCACTGTAAATATTAAAATCACAACGAGATGTACGCAATTGTAGAGATGGCAGGGCAGCAATTTAAGGTTGCGAAAGACCAGAAAGTGTACGTGCACCGTTTGCAGACCGAAGAAGGCAAAAAAGTGACCTTCGA
>JANQOD010000290.1 GCA_028289745.1 Allomuricauda sp.
CCATCGATCAGGGCCACATCATGCTCAAAATGTGCGCTGGGTTTACCATCTGCGGTGAGTATGGTCCAACCATCATTTAATTGTTTGATACGACGGGTACCCATATTGATCATGGGCTCTATGGCAACGACCATTCCGTTTACGAATTTCTTTCCGCGGCCCCGTTTTCCATAATTTGGCATTTCAGGGGATTCATGGAGTTTGGTGCCCAAACCATGGCCTACCAGTTCACGTACGACACCATACCCATGGCTTTCGCAATAATGCTGAATGGCATAACCTACGTCGCCGACCCGATTTCCTAATTTGAACTGACGAATACCGACATAAAGCGACTCTTTGGTGACCCGTAGCAATTTTTTGGTCTCTTCTGCCACTTCGCCTACTTCAAAGGTATAGGCATGATCACCATAAAAACCATTTTTCAATGCACCACAATCAACAGAGATGATATCGCCCTCCTTTAAGGGCTCTTCATTCGGAATACCGTGTACCACTTGGGCATTCGGACTCCAATTCAAGGTGTTCGGAAAATCGTACATGCCCAAAAAACCCGGTTCGGCACCTTGGTCGCGAATGAATTCTTCGGCCATTTTATCGAGTTTCAAAGGATTGGCCCCCGGCTTTATTTCAGAGGCCAACATACCCAAGGTCTTCGAAACGACCAAAGCACTCTCGCGCATGAGTTCGATTTCTTCTGCAGTCTTGATGTTGATCATGGGCGCAAAGATAAGCTGAAATGCCGAAACGGTTTTCACACCATGCCCACCTATATCATAACCGTTTTAGTCCCTTCAAGTCATTTTTGTCAGAAGTGGCCATAATGCTGATGGCATAACCCCCACCAGGTGCACAAAATTGCTTCAGTTTTGATTTACGGGTGACCCGGTACTTTCGAATGCGATATGCTTTTGGGTTTTCTTTGTAATGGGTTTGTTCAGTATCACTGTAAATGGTCGCCACATACTTTTTGTCGGCATCCAAAAAGTCAAAAGAAATGGTCGAGGTTCTTGGCTCTTCATCGTTGGTGCGTCCTACAAACCAATTATCGGTATCCTTTTCCTTTCGGGCATAGGTGATATAATCACCGGGTTCCGCTTCGAGTACCAGACTGGTATCCCAGTCAAGCCCCACATCCTTTATAAACTGAAAGGCGTCTAAGTGCTTTTCATACGTTTCTGGCAGGTCTGCGGCCATTTGTAAGGGGCTGTACATGGTCACGTACAATGCCAATTGTCTGGCCAATGTGGTATTCACCCAAGAACGGTTGTTAGGGTTATATTTACTGACATCCGGTTCGAATATACCCGGGGTATAATCCATAGGTCCGCCGATTAGCCTAGTAAAGGGCAAAATGGTCGTATGATCGACATTGTTGCCTCCAAAAGCTTCATATTCAGTGCCCCTTGCAGATTCGTTGCCTACTAAATTGGGGTAGGTTCTACGCAAACCCGTAGGTCGTACCGCTTCATGGGCATTGACCATGATATGGTGTTCGGCGGCCATGGTGATCGCATGAAGGTAGTGGTTGACCATCCACTGACCATAATGATGTTCACCCCTGGGGATGATGTCACCTACATAGCCGCTCTTCACTGAATTGTAATTGTTTTCGACCATGAAATCGTAGGCGGCATCCATGAAGCGTTCGTAATTTCTCACCGACCCTGAAGTTTCATGGTGCATCATAAGACGAACTTCTTTTTCTTTTGCATAGTCCCTCAGTTCTTTCAAGTCAAAATCAGGATAGGGTGTCAGAAAATCAAAGACAAAATCTTTCGATTTGCCGAACCAATCTTCCCAACCTTGGTTCCAGCCTTCTACCAAAACTTGGTCAAAACCATGTTGGGCGGCGAAATCGATATGCTTTTTTACATGCATCGTATTGGCGGCATGCTTTCCGTTTGGGGTCGTTTTGGTGTAATCGGTTTCCCCTAGTCTAACGCTTGGCAGTTCGTCAGTATAGGCCCATGAACCTTTTCCGGTGATCAACTCCCACCAGACCCCTATGTACTTTACCGGTTTTATCCAAGTGGTATCGTCAAAGACGCAGGGTTCGTTCAGGTTCAAGGTCATGTTCGACAAGAGAATGTCGGCAGCATTTTCGCTGGCAATGATCGTGCGCCATGGGGTATTTGTCGGTGCTTGCATATAGGCCATATTGCCGATCGCATCAGGGGTCAAATGCGATTCAAAGATGAGGTTTTTCTCATCTAGTTCAAGGTGCATGCAAGAATATCCGATTAGGGCGGCCTCGTGCAAATTGATATAGGTTCCTTCTTCGGTTTTCATCATCAAAGCGGTCTGCACCCCTGTTTTTGAAAACGGTGTTTGTGAGGCAATGCGGGTTACCGCCTTTGGCATCAAACTTGAAATTTGAGATAGTTTTGAGGTGGTGTAATCGTACTCTTGGGTATCATAATCACCGGGAATCCAAAAGGCTTTATGGTCGTCTGTCATGGCAAACTGGGTTTTTTCGTCGGTGATGACAAAATAGATCAGATTCGGTTGTTCGGGAAATTCATACCGAAAGCCCAGACCATCGTCAAAAAGTCGAAATCGAATGTTCATAAAACGGTTGGTGGCCGGCTGCGCCAGTTTTACCAACAATTCGTTGTAATGATTGCGTATACGGCTAGATTCTCCCCATACGGGTTTCCAGGTTTCATCGAAAGTGCCGGTTTCGGTATCGATAACGGTAAAGCCGTTCAACAATGCGGGCATATCTTTCAATTCAAACCCCAACCTGCTTTGTGCTATAATTTTGTTGCCCTTTAAGGCTAGTTCATAGGTAGGCCTACCGCCCTCCAAAGAAAATGTCATCGAAAAATTGGCACTGGGCGATCGTAACTCTTGGGCCGGGCCAAAAACGGAAATCGAGATAAATGTCAGTACGAGAGCAAATCTTTTCATTTCAAAGTTAGATCAACGGTTCTTGCGTCATCAATTCAGGTTTTTTAATACCCATCATTTTTAAGATGGTCGGTGCGATATCTCCCAAAACCCCACTCTTTACTTGTTCGATTTCATTATCAACCATAATCAGGGGAACCGGATTGGTGGTATGGGCCGTATTCGGACTACCATCAGGATTGATCATGGTATCACAATTGCCATGGTCGGCAATAACAATGGTCGAATAACCATTTTCCAATCCTGTATTGATAACGGCTTGGGCACATTCGTCTACGGTTTCACATGCTTTGATGGCAGCTTTCATGACCCCTGTATGGCCTACCATGTCTGGATTTGCGAAATTGAGACAGACAAAGTCAGCAGCGCTTTCCTTTAATTTGGGCACAATGGCATCCCTTACTTCGTAGGCACTCATTTCTGGCTTCAGATCATAGGTGGCCACTTTGGGCGAAGGACATAGAATACGCTCCTCGCCATCAAAAGGTTCTTCCCTTCCACCGTTGAAAAAGAAGGTTACATGGGGATATTTTTCCGTCTCTGCGATCCTGATCTGTTTTTTACCGGCTTTTGAAAGTACTTCACCCAGGGTTTCCCTTATGTTTTCTTTACCGTAGATTACTTTGATACCTTCAAATGTATCATCATAATTGGTCATGGTGACATAATAAAGGTTCAGTTTGTGCATATTGTGCTCGCGCATGTCTTGTTGGCTCAACACCTGGGTGAGCTCTCTGCCGCGATCGGTTCTAAAATTGAAGAAAATGACGATGTCGCCATCCTTTACCGTTCCGTTGCCATCTAAAAGGATCGGTTTTACAAATTCATCGGTGATGGCACTGTCATAGCTTTTCTGCATCGCCTCGGCAATATCATCAAAAGGTTCGCCTTTACCGTTGACGATGAGGTCATAGGCCAATTTCACCCGTTCCCATCGTTTATCGCGATCCATGGCATAGTAGCGGCCGATGACCGATGCCAGCTTTGTGTTCTTGTCTTTACTGAAATCGACCACCTCTTCTAGAAAACCTTTTCCGCTTTTTGGATCTACGTCGCGACCATCTGTGAAGGCATGAACATATGAGGCTTCAACACCACGCTCATCAGCTGCCTTTATCAGGGCTTTTAGATGATCGATATGGCTATGAACGCCACCATCGCTCACCAGACCCAAAAAATGGACGGCTTTATTGTTCTTTTTGGCATGTTCAAAGGCCTCAAAAAGCACTTTTTCATCTTTTAGGGTATTCTCTTTGACCGCCATATTGATTTTTGCCAGGTCTTGATAAACAATTCTGCCCGCACCGAGGTTCATATGCCCTACCTCACTGTTTCCCATTTGTCCTTCAGGAAGTCCCACGTTCATGCCATCGGTCAATAGTTGGGCATTGGCATATTTTGTATAGAGAGCGTCGATAAATGGGGTCTGCGCTTTTTCGATTGCCGAAACTTCGGGGTCGGGCGAAATGCCCCATCCGTCCAAAATCATCAGTATTACTTTTTTGCTCATAGCTAGTTCAAAATCAGTTGTGAATTATAGGTTGTTATTTATCTAGGATTATGATGGATTTTGTGAAAAATATGGTAAAGAGTCCTTCTCGTTGCGCATCTTGTTAAAATTTAGTTATTTATCTGTTAATCTTGTAACATTTTCGTGCAAGAAGAGTCTATTTAGCATCAATCATTATTATTAATCAAAAAATTATTCATCATGAAAAAAACGATCCTAACCTTATTGGCCGTGGGTGCACTAGGTGTATTCCATGCCAGTGCTTTTGACGAAAGTGTCAAATTTACAAAAGACATTGTGCTAGTCGACAACTTTGAACTGAATTCTTTTTGCAAAGCGATCATGAAGGGTGATGTTCAAACGGTCAAAAAGTTGATTGAACTGGGTGAGGATGTAAACCAAAAATCTTTGGGTATGGCCCCAGTTCATTTTGCAGCCCGTTATAACAAGGCCGAGATTCTTGAAATTTTGATTGCCAACGGAGCTGACATCAAAAAGAGATGCGACAAAGGCTATACCGCAAAAAAACATGCTGAGCTTTCCAATGCCGCCGATGCGTTGAAAGTTATAGAAGCCGCTATGAAAAGATGAAGCCGTGTTTATCCATCAATCAAAAAACCCATTGCATTGCAATGGGTTTTTTCATTTACAATATATAGTGTTCAAGTAAAAGAGTAAATGAATTCTTGTTGATTTTTCAAAAGTCGAACCCTGTGAAAGCCCTATACAAGAAGGCATACACAGCCATTGATAACATGACCGCACAAAAAATGGAATACGCCTTTAACAGTACGACCAATATTTCCGGCTTGCAATTATCAAATGCTTGAATGTAAAGGTTCTTGAAATGTAAAAATGTTCCCATATAGTCTGTCTTCGTCATTAAATCTGCACAGCTATAAGAGAATTAAATTCTAGTGGTAAGTCTTTGGGATTAGTAAAGATACAAAAAAGGGTTCAATTCGGGCATATCGTCGGTGAACAGCGATTATCATCGACCTCCATACTTTTTGATGGCCTCTCTTATTCTTTCAATACGGTTTTCAGGGTCGGGATGTGTACTCTGAAACTCTGGTACTCTATTGGGCCCCGCGGCGGCTTTCAATATTTTCATGACCTCGATCAATTCGTTTGGGTCATACCCTGCTTGAATCATGAAGAGCACGCCCAACTCATCACTTTCGAGTTCATCACCGCGACCATTTTTCAACAAGGTGTTCTGCCCTATACTGCCCACAATGTCTCCGGCATCGGCCCCGACACTGGCCCCCATTGAGACAGTGCGCCAAAAATTGGTCTCAGCAATTCTTTCGGCTGAATGACGCCCTATGACATGCCCTATCTCATGGCCCAATACCCCGGCCAACTGGGCTTCATTAAGCTGCTTGAACAGTGCATAGGTAATGAAGCACTGCCCTCCTGGTAAGGCAAAGGCATTAATGGTACGGTCATCGGCCAATAAATGAAAATCATACTGATAGGGTGTTTCACGGGCGATGCTGTTATTGACCAATTTTTGCCCCACGGCATCTACGAAGGTCTGTAGGCGTTCATCAGGATACAGCCCCCCGTGTTGCTGTGCCATTTGTGGGGCGCTTTGAAGACCAATGGCAATCTCTTGCGCTGCGGTCATATTGATATTCTGTACCCTTCCGGTATAGGGGTTTTCCTCTTTGTTATTGCAACGTTGAATAAAAGCAAAGGCCACGATGGCCAAGCCGATGAGGATGCGAATTTTCCAACTGCCCCTACTTCTCATGGTCGTTAGTGTTCAAGTGGCTTGTAAGATACAAAAAAACGTTACAGAAGATCTTGGTTGATGTCCAAAATATTGTCTTGTATATAGGTCTTCAAAAAACCGGTGGTGAAGTGCTCACATCCCAAAAAATCTTCTTTTGGCAGCAATTTCAACAGATTGAGTTTTCGGTACGCGGTGAGCATGGGTATCGAAAGTGGGGCATAACTGTAATGCCAAGGCTCGTATTTGAACCCTTTTCGTTTGGGATCATCGGTATAGACCAAATAAAAATCGAATTTCTCAGCATTATCGTCCAACCACAGTTTTAAATCTTCAAAGGCGCCACCCTTTTCAAATTTTTCAGGCACCAAGACATCGCCACTGACCTGGGCATTTCCATCGATGATGTCGATATCGGTACCCCAATGGTGCCTACTGGTACCGGGTATGGTCGAATACTCGATGATCTTGTCAATGGCTTCCAAGGGGGGCATTTCATCATCTTCGGTAAAACGCATGTACTTACGTTCCCAAATGGACCGCTGTCTGTAAAAATCGCGATAACTTGAGACCATCTTTATGTCAAACCCCTCTTTTTGGGCCGCTTCCTTCATTTTCACAAAGGCGTCGTGGGCCTCTTTTCGTAAGTTGATCCCCTCACCAAAAAGGGCTATGTCGGCTTTGCCCATCAGTTCTTCGGTAGTAAATTCTTCTTGTGGGCCCAATAGATGCTGTGGAAAAGTGGTCACGGCAAGACCTGTCAGTGCTGAGTTTTTGATGAATGAACGTCGTTGCATGGTCAATGGATATTTTGATAACAAACTTATGCAATCCGTACGTAACAAATAAGATGCCAGTTTTAAAAATGGCTTTTTGAAAAGAAGGAAACACCAAATTACCTATCCAAAAAGAAGAACCCCTGGTATTCGGCCCCCTCATCAATATCATCAAGGGTGACCAAGTAGTAGTATATGCCCTCGGGAAGCCCTGCATCTCGGTTGATGACAAAATTGCCAAAGTTCGATGTTCCATTGAATTCGTTGGTGTAATTGGTTCTTTCAAACACCTTTTGGCCAAAGCGGTTAAAGATTTGAATGCTGTTGTTGGGCGATTCTTCCATACCGTCGATGACCAAAAAATCATTGATGCCATCACCGTTCGGACTCACAAAATAGGATCCCAAGGTCGGATTGTTCACCACAAAAATATCGGTGGGCAGGGGCACGGTACCGAAAGTGATGGCCGCAAAGTCATTGGGCACAAAGGTTTCAGAAGTCATAAAACCCTGATCGATATCACCACTAAAGGCCGAATTGCCCAAAATGACCCATTGGCTCGTTGAAATGTTGTATCCCACGATGATCAGGTCTTCGGGCGTAGTGGCCAAGATTGAAAGAGCGCTACGATCGTTCCAACTGATGGTGACCCTCGAAGGCACGTTGCCCTGTACGACCCAGAATTCGTTCGATGAGATTTCACCAATGTCGCGCACCTTACTATCGGTATCAAACTGCCCGGAAAGCGAGGTCGGGTTCGACGGATTCTCAAAAAAATAGGCACAGCGGGCCAGCTCGTTGTTGCCATTTGAATCGAGTATCAACGGCCGCAGTTGTACCGCATCGCCCACGGGAAACGAAAAGAACCGCTTGTTTGAAGCGGCGACAAAACCATCGACCTTGGCGGCATCGTTCTCACCACTGTAAAAAGCATCATCCATAAACTCAAAATAGACATCGATGAGGTTTTTGGGGGTGATGATGTCGCCCACCACAAAATTGGCATTGTTGGTCACGGCCATGCTCGTGTTGAGCGATAAGCCGTTATCGACCATGACCTCCACATCTTGAAATTGGGAGGCAAAGGCGCCTGACACGTTTAGGGCCTCGGTACCATAAAAACCGGCCAGCCCCTGGTTGTTGTCAAATGCCCCATCGTTGATCAGGTCGGTATGAAAGCCCATTTGCCCACCGCTGTGCAACTGTAGGTTGCCACTGTTGTACAGGGCGGTTTGGGCGTAGGTAAGCGTTGCGCCCAATAAAAGTACTATGTTGATCAGTAGCCTCACCCGTTAATTTTTGGCTTTTAAAATAGCTTTGATCTCGGCCATATCTTTTTTTATGGCCTGTAATTCACTGTTCAATGCTTGGTTCTGTTCTTGTAATGTTTTGATTTTCTTTTCTTGTTCGATGGTATGCAAGAACAATTCTTCTATTTTCTCGAGGTTTTTTAGGTTTGATTCGCTTAAATTCCAGATTCCTTCTTCTTTGACCTGTGCGGCCGATTTGATACCAGGCAGGTGATGGTTTTGTTTTAGAAAAGTCTCTACGGTATGTAAGTCTTGAAATGTGTACTCTGGATCAAGTTCAGAGAACCCTATAAAATATTTTTGGAAAACATAATCAGGATGCAAGAATCCACTAGTCACAGTAGAAATACTACCTGTAACTGTTAGGTTTTGACCGGCATCAATCAACATGGCGGCAGTGCCGCCTGTTGAAAAACCCAATTGATTATTACCTGCTCGATACATTCCATTGTCTTGATCATTTTCAAATGTGAATGAAGGTATAGCATTATTCCCATCAATACTTTTGAAGATGTTTGCTCGCACATTACCAATAACTTCAAGTTTTGTGCTAGGGGTAAAGGTGCCAGTGCCAATTCGCAGTCGTAAACTTGCTACATCCCAGAAAAAATTGTTCTCATCAGCTGCAAAGTCACTCGTGCCATTAGAAAAATAGACAGCACCTTGGGCTACTAAAGGTGGTGTGGTCCCCCCTGTGTCCTGGTCGTCGACCCATGCGTAGTTGCCCGCGCCGTCGGTGGAGAGTATCTGGCCGTTGTTCCCGCCCGCCGGCAGTTCGATCTCGTTTGCGGGGTCATCGTCCGGATCGTCGTACAGCGCCCCGCCGTCGGTGCCCGCCACGATGGAGTTGGGCAGGTCCGCACTGACCACGGTCCCCCCGGTGTCCTGGTCGTCGACCCACGCGTAGTTGCCCGCGCCGTCGGTGGAGAGTATCTGTCCGTTGTTGCCGCCCGCCGGCAGTTCGATCTCGTTTGCGGGGTCATCGTCCGGGTCGTCGTACAGCGCCCCGCCGTCCGTTCCCGCCACGATGGAGTTGGGCAGGTCCGCACTGACCACGGTCCCCCCTGTGTCCTGGTCGTCGACCCACGCGTAGTTGCCCGCGCCGTCCGTGGAGAGTATCTGACCGTTGTTCCCGCCCGCCGGCAGCTCGATCTCGTTTGCGGGGTCATCGTCCGGGTCGTCGTA
>JANQOD010000245.1 GCA_028289745.1 Allomuricauda sp.
ACATCATAATCGCGATACCCCTTCAAAAAGGCTTCCACCAAAACGGAAACCCCATGGTTGCCCGTCATGGTATTGGTCTCATTGCCATACAATGTCCAAACCGGCAGTCTTCCCTGTTCATCGTAATAGGCCAACAGCGACTTCACCATATCATTGACCCTTTCTGGCTGAATGATGTTCAACAACGGGTGTTCTGCCCTAAAGGTGTCCCATAACGACAAGGTGGTATAGCTGTTTCCATCAATTTTTGCGATGGAATCATTTTGCAGGCGAAACTCGCCATTCGCGTCATTAAAGAGCGTTGGGGCCACTTGGGCATGGTACAATGCTGTATAAAAAATGGTCTTCAAGGAATCGACCGGCGTTTCTACCTTGATTTTTTCCAATGCAGCTTGCCAGTGTTTCGATGCTTGGTGCTTCACTTCTTCGAAGGAAGTACCTTCTCCATACAATTTTAAATTTTCTTTGGCATTTTCTACACTGACCGAAGAGATGGCGATTTTAAGTGTTATCGTATCGACAGCTTTTTCGTCAAAAAAGAATTGTGCGCCTGTTTTAACCCCGGTTACCGGGCCATCTGATGCCTTGCCATCGGCCACAAACGCCGCCTTGGTGATAGGGGCCGAGGGTTTTATCACAAAGAAGACTTTTTGGTTTCTGGCCCACCCTGTGCTGTGGCGATACCCCACGATCAAATTTTCATCATCAAGCACCACATGGCTTTCTGTTGGGTCATCCCAATTGATGGCATAGCCTAAATCAACAATAAATGAGGGTACGTTCTTATCGAGGAACGAATAGTTATGGAACGCCACAAACTCATTGGCCGTCAGTTCGACCTTTACATCATTGTCGGACAAAACAACGCTGTAATAACCAGGCGCGGCTGTTTCTTCATCATGTGAAAATCGGGAGGTATAGGGCAAACTATCCCTGCTTTTGCCAAAGTAGGCCACATCAACGGGTCTATTGGTGGGCATAACCAGTATATCGCCCAAGTCGCCAATGCCCGTGCCGCTCAGGTGCAGCTGCCCGAATCCTGAAATGATCGAATCGGTTATATGATAGCCTGAGCACCAATCCCAGCCTTCTGTTCCATTGCTTGGGCTGGGCTGTACCCGGCCAAAAGGCACTACCGCGCCCGGAAAGGTATGTCCATGACCCCCGGTGCCGATGAACGGATCAACATGGTCAACAGCTTGTTCAATGCTCTGCTCTTGGCTTTTCTTCTTGCAAGAAACAATTGCCAGTAGGGCGGCGGCCACTAAGAAAAAAATTGGCGATTTATTCATTTGTTCGGTTGGTTGTTTTTTAGAGCCTGTCTGAAATTCTATACAGGCTATTCTTCTTTTGCATTGAACTTTCCATCATGGTCAATGCTCAGTTTTCTGCCTGAAAATGGACTTATTGCCCAAATGTTCCATCCGCTCTGATGCTCATCGGTGAACAGTTCGATCGTCTTGCCAGAAACATCGATATTCTTCAAGGGCACGTTATCGGCACTTGTAAACTTCTTTCTATACTCTCGGTACAATGACCATTTGATGTGTTCATCGTTGGGAATAGTGAACGTAACGTCAGCCCCGACCTTTTGGTCAGAGAAATATACATAGCCCCAATGTTCTGGTTCGTGCATATTAATGACCCCTTGGGGCGACCAGACCCAATTGTATTCGGGCAGATATTTGCCCTTTTCATCTTTCTTTCTGGAATAGTTTCTACCGTTTAGATCAAATTGCCAATTGACCCTTGAAAAATTAATTCTCCAGAACTCATTCTGGGGGGGATCATTACTTTTTGATGCCTCTACCAAAACTGCCCATGGTATGGCCAATTCGACCATCCAATGATCATCTACATCAGAAGGGTCATTCAATGTGCCCGCTATTGAAATGGCAGATTTGAGCCCTTGAATATCCCAACTGTCAAGAACAGTGGCGCTGTTTCTGTAAGGCTTTGTCAAAAAAAGGTCCCAGACCGTGTTCAGGGCATTGAGTTCCAACTCATAGTAATTGTGGGTGTCACCGTCAGGGTCAATAAAGACCTCAAAGTCATTATTGTAAAAAATGACCGTATCACGCTGCTTTAGAGTTCCCCAAATATGGGGTTCTTCCAACTTGGCCAGTATGTACAGATATCGATCGTCATACAACATCTTCATTCTTGTTCGGTACTTAGGTACCTTTTCTCCTTCTATATCGATAAAAGGTGTTGAATACATTGCTTTTTGCCAAGAGGCTTCATCGTCTTGACCATCTATGTCGATATGATCTGTTGTCTTAAAAGCTATATATGTTTCTGGGGTTCTCTGGGCAATTAAATTAGGCAAAGCACCTAAAAAAAGGTGGAGCAAAACCATGGGTAATACCAGAGCATAACTTTTCATGCCATCTCATCGGTTAAGGGCGACCGGGTGGTACTCACAAAGTGACTGCCCATACCGGTCAATTTTCCTTAATATTGATAAATTTATGCTTGTCTTACCATAATATTAGACCAATAGCCCCTCATTTGGGCTAAACAACCTAACATTATGGACTAATTTCTACTATCATGTACATTAATGAAAAACTGCATAATCTTATACAATCAAAGAAAGTATCCAACTACAAGATCGGTTATAAATACCACATTATTTTTTGGACCATCTATTTCATTTTTAATGTTCTCAGGTGGGGAAGCCTGCACAATGACTTCGCATATTCATTGAAGACCAATCTCATCGGATTTCCCATTCATATCGCCTTGGCCTATTTCAACATTTACTATTTGATGCCCAAGTTCATCTACACCAAAAAATATTTTACTTATGTGGTACTGGTATTTTTGTCCCTCTTTTTGATGCTTTTGGTAAAATTCAACCTTACTTATTATTTGGTGAGCACCAACGTCATGCCAGAGGCGGCCGAACCGGTCAGCAGTATCACCCTCAACTATGCCATCATAACGATGTTGGGCGAGCTATATGTGATTTCTTTTGTGACCGCCATCAAGATAACCATCGATTGGTTGCAAGAGCACAGCAAGCTTCATGAACTGGAAAGACGGCAAATGGCAACCGAGTTACGGTTTCTGCGGTCACAGGTCTCGCCACACTTCTTCTTTAACACACTCAACAATATTTACTCGCTTACCCTTGAAAAATCAAATAAGGCTCCTGAGGTCGTGTTGAAACTCTCAGATTTGATGCGCTACCTTCTCTATGCCACCAAGAAAAGGAAAGAGGGCTTGAAAAAGGAAGTGGAATGTATTCAGAATTATATTGACCTTGAACGAATACGGTTCGATGATTCATTGGAGGTGGATGTCAATATTACAGGAAATCTCGAAAACAAGGCTATAGCTCCAATGTTGCTGATCCCCTTGGTCGAAAACTGTTTTAAACATGGGGCGAGCAAAAACATTGGAAAGATGAATATTTGTGTCAATATCAATGTAATCGATAGCTTTTTGTATTTTGAGACAAAAAATACAAAGCCCAAAGAAGAAAAGAAAGATAGAATCGCCTCAAGAGCAGGGGGAATAGGACTATCAAATGTAAAAAAGCGACTTCAACTGGGCTATGCATCCAACGAATATGAATTCAATGTCGAAGAAGATAAAACCCTCTTCAAAGTTTCACTAAAATTAAAAGTATAATGGCTTTCAAGGTTATGATTGTAGATGATGAGCCCTTGGCCATCAATGTGTTGAAAAATTATGTCGAACAAGTATCCGAGCTGGTATTGGAGCAGACTTTTTCAAATGCCGTCGATGCCAGTTCATACTTGCAAAACCATTTGGTCGACATCATTTTTTTAGATATCAATATGCCGGTGCTTGACGGTTTTGACTTTTTGGAAACACTCAAAATACAACCCATGGTCGTCATCACTTCAGCACATGAAGAATACGCATTAAAAGGTTTTGAGGCCCAGGCCATTGATTATTTGGTCAAGCCCATTTCTTTCCCACGTTTTTTGAAGACCATCAACCGTATAATCGGTCTTTTGTCCTCACCCAATGAAAATGTTGGCCATAATGAAAATCCGAGCATTTTTGTCAAGGTCGACAATAAACGGCTACAAAAAATCTATTTGAACGAGATTCTCGTTGTTGAAAGCCTCAAAGATTACATCAGGATAAAAACAACCTCTGACAAGTATATTGTTCACAGTACGCTGAGCGGTTTCACCGAAGAGCTTCCTTCCGATAAGTTTATACGCATTCATCGCTCTTTTACAGCTGCTATTGAAAAAATACAATCTATCGAAGGCAATAGTATAGAAATTGATGGTATTCGATATACCATTGGCCGTAGTTATCTTGAAGATTTCAGAAAGAAAGTGTTGAATAAATGGGTAAAGTAGTCCATTAAGCTTAAGCGTCTTTTGGCAATGAAGTAGCTACTGTAATCACTTCTTTTCGTTTTCCATTGACGAACTGAATCGAAACCAAAACCGCGATCAATAAGAAAATCACTGCGCCGACTATAAATACAGAAGTTGTCATCGATTCAAACAACAATCCCCCAGCTACGAGCCCGAACATACTGGCAATGCTTCCCATGCTGCTGCCATAACCCTGAATGGCGCCTTGTCTCTGTTTATCGCCTTTTTTTGACAACAAGGCCAAAAAACTGGGCCACATCAAACCATTGCCCAACGAAAGAAATGTATTGCCCAAATAGATTACCACTATATTTTCAATCGATAGCAAATAAAAACTTATGGCCAATAGAAGTGATCCCAATACGATCAGGATCTTATCATTCAATACTTTCGAAAGCCTGTTCAATACTGGGCCTTGAACAATTATCATGATAAAGCTTGAATAGGTGAGAAAGAACCCCAACTCGGTCGGTGACCATTCTAAAAGCGTATTGGCATAGATGGGCAACCCTGCATAGAATAGACTGAAGGCCAAAAAAG
>JANQOD010000246.1 GCA_028289745.1 Allomuricauda sp.
ACAATTGGGCACAAAACCATTACGGCCTTCAAAGACTTGGCCATAGGGTTGCTGTTGCACATCAAACGTTCTTTTGGCGATGACCAAAAACCGACCATCGATTTCTTGACTTGGCACAACTTCATAGTTCTCTTTTTTATCAAAGGGAAAATCCATGCCCAATAATGAACATATTGTTTCTATGGCCCTTAAGTTGAAATCCAACAAAAGGTCAAACCTTTCTTCGAACAGGGGAGCCAAATGGTCTTCATAAAATTCAAAAAAGGGAGATGACCTATAGGCCGTTTGTAATGTTTTGAAATGTTGTTTTTGCCAAGGATACGAATTGTCTAAGCACACTTCCCGATACCGTTGTCTACCTTGATTTCCGCCAACATGTTTTATGGGTATGTTGAGCATTTGTCTCCCTTGGTCGGTGCAGATATGGCAGCGGTTTCTATAGGTCTGTTTTTGGTAGTTGTCACTTGTTTCCCAAATCACATCTTTCTGTGCCATCACGGCAAACGTGGTGATATTCGGAAAATAGGTGGGGTGCAACAGAACCTTCAAAAGCCTATGATTTTGATTTCCTACGTTTTCTAAAGAAATCAAAAATGAACCATGCAGCAAGGGCAAGCAAAAAGTATTTGAAATATGAAACGGGCTCGCCGTTGCCACCAACTGTGGTGAAAAAGCGCCCCCATCGCGGTCGCCATTTAAAGAATCCTTTGTCAAAATTGTCAAAGCTCATCCAAATGAAAACAGGTTTGCCCACAATATGGTTTTCGGGTACGTAGCCCCAGGCACGGCTATCTTCAGAATGGTCGCGGTTGTCACCCATCATCCAATAATAGTTCTGCTTGAACGTATATGAATCTGCTTCCTTACCATTGATGAAAACTTGATTTCCCTTGACCGATACTTCATTGTGCTCATAATCCCTGATGATTTTTTTGTAGAGCGGAATGGTCTTTTCGTCAATCGCAACTGTGGCACCGGTCTCAGGAATATAGATGGGACCAAAATTATCGGTATTCCATTGATAATACGGACTTTGTGGAAATACATTGTAGCCAGATTTTCCCTTTGGTTCAATTTGCATGGCCACCGAATCGATGCTCTGATTTTTTTCGAGCTCCCGCACCATTTCATCCGTCATGTTGGCGATGCGTTGTTTTGGGGTCTCTTCTTTTAACGATAATCTCAATTGGCGGATCAGTTCGGTAGGCAAGCCTTCTTCATCGGTAAAAATTTTAGCTTTTCCCGTTTCGTCAGCACCAACTTGATAACCGAACCTGCGCAAGGAGGTCACTTGATTTTGATCTATGCTTGCCGGCACATAGAATCGGGTAAAATCAGTGGCCCCTATTTCGTTCAACAATCGGCTTGACACACCTTTTTGGGAGTAGATGATTCGATCGTACATTTTTTTTGCCCTATCGGGAAGCTCAAGTGGCTTACCATTGATATGAACGATCCCGTTGATGATTTCGAGAGAATCACCGGCCACGCCCGTACATCTTTTTACATAATTCGATTTTTTGTCAATGGGTTTTTCGACCGCCTCTTCTGCTTTGAAAAACACCCTTACGGTATCGGCGGGCCAACTGATGACCACCAAATCACTTCGTTTTACCCTTTGAAAAGCCGGAAGACGCATGTAGGGCAATTGAGGCTTTCTTAGGTACGAGCGAACCCCCAAACCCGGTAGTGTATCATGTACCATGGGTGCGGCTATGGTGGTCATGGGCACCCGTGCCCCATAGTGCATCTTGCTGACAAACAAAAAATCTCCGACACGAAGCGTACGTTCCAATGAAGGGGTCGGAATCACGTAGGGCTGAATAAAATAGGTATGTACAAAAGTCGCCGCCACGATGGCAAAAACGATTGAGCTCACCCATTCACCCAATCCCGTTCTAGGTTTCAAACTACGATCTTTGATATATTGTACATCTTCAACATAGTTGAGATAATAGATATAAAAACCAAGGGTCAGCATCACCAGCCAGGTATCCCAAACTTTGTTCTTGCCAAAACTACGGATGGTCTCGACCCAGATTACGGGAAACATTAATAGGTTGATGATGGGAATGAACAATAAAAGCACCCACCATTTGGGCCGTCTAATGATTTGCATCAAAACAATGCCGTTGTAAATGGGTATGGCAGCTTCCCATGCCTTACGGCCCGCCTTGGTATACAGTTTCCAAGTTCCCAAGAAGTGAACGACCTGTATTATTAAGATGAAGATGATCCACTGAGTTCCGTTCATATATAGTTTATTTTTAGACTATGTCAATGCCAAATTGTTATGTTTGTTGTTAAAGATCTAGCACATCTTTCATGGAAAAAACGCCAGTTTTCCCCACCAACCATTCAGCGGCGATGATGGCACCGAGCGCGAAACCTTGTCGGTTATGGGCAGTATGTTTTATTTCTATACTGTCAACAGTGCTATCATAGGTCACCATGTGTGTGCCAGGTACCTCGCCTTCCCGTTTTGAATGAATGGGTATTTCGTTTTTGTTGCCTTCGTTCAAAGTCCAGCTGATGTAATCTGAATTGCCAACGACACCCTTGGCCAAAGTAATGGCGGTACCACTGGGGGCATCCAATTTGTGAACATGGTGTATTTCTTTCATCGAAACCTTATATTGATCAAGGGCATTCATCATCTTTGCCAGTTTTTCGTTCAGTTCAAAAAAAAGATTGACACCAAGGCTGAAATTACTGGCATAAATGAAAGCTCCTTTTTTCTCTTTGCAATACTCGGTTATTTCATCATATCTGTCAAGCCATCCCGTTGTGCCCGAAACAATGGGCACACCCTGATCGATGCAGTTTTTGATATTGTCGAAAGCGGCTGACGGTGTGCTGAAATCAATGGCACAGTCCATTTGGTCAAAGTCAATGTCTTGGGTATCAACGTCCACTCTGGCAACAATCTGATGATTGCGCTGTGATGCCAACTGCGCTAGCATTTTGCCCATTTTTCCATATCCGAATAGGCCAATTCTCATATTTAAAATTTTATGGTCATGGCCAGCCCATAATTGGGGCTGGAAGTTACGGGGTTCATGTTGAGATATGGTTTTATATCAAACCCCAGGTTTTCATCTACGTTGTACTGTTTCAAATGGGCATCGACATTGGCGTCAATGATATTCAAGGCATAGAGGGCAATGGTTATGAGCAATGCAAGGTCACGGTCTCGTTGAAAACGTTCTTGGGCATTTTCGAGAGCCTCGTCACTGACATCGGGTGTAGTCTTGCCAGGGTCTGGTTCACCCAGATCGAAGAACTCGTCGGGCAAACCTGCCTTTCGCTGTTTGAATGCATTACGGTATCGGTTGTATTCGGTGTTATTGATCGAATACACATAGATACCGGTGCCCAATGCGCCCCAGACGATAGGGGCTTTCCAATACCGCTTATTGTAAATTTGGCCCAAACCTGGTAGAATGGCAGAATAAAAGGCGGCCTTGCTAGGGGCCAATGGGTTGATGGCCTTACGTTCAAATGTGGCCACCTCAACACTTACGCCCTCTTTCTTTAGCTCAGTGGTGAGCGAGTCTTTGGTTTTTTCGGTCTGGCTTTCCGTTTCCTCTTGGGAAAAGGCAAAATTTCCGAACAAAAACAATAGGAATAGGATGCCTAGGTTTCTAACCACCTGCCAATATTTTTTTTAGACGCTTGAACTCCTCCTTTGAATGGAAAGGGATGATTATTTTTCCCTTTCCTTTTGGGGAAGCAGTGATATTCACCTTTGTTTCGAGATAGTCTCTGATGTCATCAATGTTTTCAGAGACATAACCGGGGAGCTCTTTTTTAGGGGTACTTTTTTTGGAAGGCCTTTTGCCTTTTGTCGACTCATGATATGATTTCACCAATCTTTCGGTTTCCCTTACCGAGAGTGTGTTGGCGACCACTTGTTCGTAAATGTCAATTTGGTCTTTAGACTTTTCAATATTGATCAGGGCCCTACCGTGACCCATGGTTATGAATCCATCGCGCATTCCGGTCTGTATGATGGGATCCAGTTTCAATAACCTGAGGTAATTTGAAATGGTCGAGCGTTTTTTGCCGACCCGTTCACTTAATTGCTCTTGGGTCACTTGAACTTCTTCGATCAATCTTTGGTATGAAAGTGCAATTTCTATCGGGTCAAGATCTTGTCGCTGAATGTTCTCGACCAGGGCCATTTCAAGCGATTCTTGATCATTTGCAATGCGTATGTAGGCCGGGATCGTCTGCAGCCCCACCAATTTCGAGGCGCGATAACGGCGTTCACCTGAAACCAATTGATATTTGTCGAAGTCAAGCTTTCTTACCGTAATCGGCTGTATAATGCCCAACTCCCTGATACTGCTGGCCAATTCTTGCAGTGTCTCGTCATTGAAGTTAGACCTCGGCTGAAACGGATTGACCGTTATTGAATCGACATCAAGTTCGACCACACTGCCGATAACCTTATCGGCATTTTTATCTTGTGCTGATTGAATATCGTTGTCAGGATCTTTCAAAAGGGCAGACAAGCCCCTGCCCAGTGCCTGTTTTTTGGTTGCTTTCGCCATCTAGACTTTCTCCTTGTTTTTTTTCAACAGTTCGTTGGCAAGATTC
>JANQOD010000341.1 GCA_028289745.1 Allomuricauda sp.
ATCAACAGCTTTTAACTTCTGCTGTTTTCTGTAATGGTAGATACTGTTGTTCACCACAATTCGTTTTAACCAAGCCCCGAAGGTCACATCTCCCTTGAAGGTATGCAACTTCGTAAACGCGTTCAAAAACGATTCTTGCATAACGTCTTCTGCTTCGGCAGTATGTTTCACAATGCGCAGTGCCGTATTGTACATTGCCTTGTAATAGCGATTGTAAATAGCTAACTGGGCACTTTGCTTACCTTCCAGACATCCCTTTAAAAGGGCATCAGTATGTTCATTTTGGCGGCTCAAAAAGTTAAATGGTTTGTCTTATAGATTATACAATTTTCCATTTGTTACAGTTTTCAAAGGAAATTTTGGTTTTGATGGCATGAGAATTGCTCCATGTACTGTAAAATAAGAGATTTTTGCCGCGTTATCCCATGATTGACGGTGATTGAAGAGGTTCTTTAAGGGAGACCGGCTAATAAAAGTTCTGTTAATTGGTGACAGAATGACCGAAATTTGGCATATGGCAGAATTGAAATTCACAAACCTTGACAATTTGTCTTTTCAGGGTATTGACGAAAATGCAGAACTGATCCCATTGTTGACACCTGAAGATGAAGAGGAAATGAACAATGAGGCATTACCTGAGGTATTGCCCATATTGCCATTGCGCAATACGGTTCTTTTTCCGGGCGTCGTCATTCCGATAACCGCGGGAAGGGACAAATCAATAAACCTGATCAAAGAGGCGAACAATGGCAATAAGACCATTGGGGTGGTATCTCAGAAAGATGAACAGACCGAAAATCCCGATATCAAAGATATCAACACCTTGGGTACGGTTGCCCGTATTCTTCGGGTCTTGCAGATGCCGGATGGCAATACCACGGTGATCATTCAAGGAAAGAAGCGTTTCGAAATCGCCGAAGTACTTACCGAAACCCCTTATATGACGGCCACGATTCGAGAGGCCGATGAGGTAAGGCCCAATCAGAGCAGCAAAGAGTTTACGGCGATTATCGATTCCATAAAAGAATTGGCCTATAAAATTATAAAGGACAACCCGAACATACCCAGTGAGGCTACATTTGCCATTAGAAACATTCAAAGCAATTCTTTCCTTATCAATTTCGTATCGTCGAACCTTAACTTGACGGTACATGAAAAGCAGAAACTTCTAGAGATCGAAAATCTGCAAGAAAGGGCCTTGGCCACCCTAAAATACATGAATGTTGAGTTGCAGAAACTTGAGTTGAAAAAGGATATTCAATCGAAGGTGCGACATGATATGGACCAACAGCAGCGCGAGTACTTTTTGCATCAGCAGATGAAAACCATTCAAGAAGAGCTGGGGGGCATTTCGTATGAGGAAGAAGTCGATGAAATGGCCAAAAACGCCAAGAACAAGAAATGGGGTAAGAAAGTAAAAGCCCATTTCGACAAAGAACTGGCCAAGATGCAACGTATGAATCCGCAGGTGGCCGAGTATTCTATCCAAAGAAATTATCTGGACCTCTTTTTGGAATTGCCCTGGAACGAATACTCAAAAGATAAGTTCGACCTTAAAAGGGCACAGCGAATATTAGATCGCGATCATTACGGCCTTGAAGATGTCAAGAGAAGAATCATCGAATATTTGGCCGTCTTGAAACTACGCAACGATATGAAATCGCCCATACTTTGTCTGTATGGCCCACCTGGCGTGGGCAAGACTTCGCTGGGCAAATCTGTTGCCGAGGCATTGGGCAGGGAATATGTTCGTATGTCGTTGGGGGGGCTGCGTGATGAAGCCGAAATAAGGGGTCATCGAAAGACCTACATTGGGGCGATGCCCGGGCGCATCATACAGAGCATAAAAAAGGCTGGAACCTCAAATCCGGTGTTTATTTTAGATGAGATCGACAAGCTGGCCTCCAGTCACCAGGGCGACCCCTCTTCAGCAATGTTGGAGGTGTTGGATCCTGAACAAAACAATGACTTTTATGATAATTTTCTGGAAATGGGCTATGACCTTTCCAAAGTGATGTTCATTGCCACGGCCAACAATCTTTCGACCATTCAGCCAGCACT
>JANQOD010000362.1 GCA_028289745.1 Allomuricauda sp.
CGATCAATTTATCCAAGGTCTTCTCACTCATGGGTCTTCTCTTTTAAAATTTTGAACTTCCCTTTTTCCGGCCAATACGCCTCTATCAGTTTAGAGGAAAGCCCTACTTCTTCCTTTTTAAAATGTTGTGCGAGAATGTCCCAGCACAGATCGAGGGCATCTTCCAATTCCAAATAGCGGAAAGGATCCATCAATTCGTTTTGAAAGGTCTTTCGATATTCCAACAACCGCAGGGAGTAGTCATCCTTGACCGAACCGAATTTTTGGGCCTTTACCCTTTCTTCTGCTTCCGATAGCAATCGCGCCATGGCATTCATGATGCTTCTATGGTCGGGGCGCGTGCGGTCGTTCACTTGTTGCTTCAGTCGGCTGAGGGAACCGAACAGTTCCAGATAGCCGTCCTTCATGAAAAACTGCCCCTCGGTGATATACCCCGTATTGTCGGGCACGGGGTGGGTAACATCGTCCATGGTGGTCACTCCTAGAATGGTCAGACTTCCCGCACCCTCGATATCTGCAGCCTTTTCATAACGGCTGGCCAATTGTGAATACAGGTCACCCGGGTAGCCCTGATTGGCCGGAATCTGGTCTTGGGCGTTGGCCACTTGTCGTAGATAGTCAGACCATTGGGTCATATCTGACAGCAGCACGAATACATTTTTTCCCTGCAGTGCGAATTGCTCTGCCACGGCCAGGGCCAGATCGGGCACCATCAAGCCTTCCACAATCGAATCTCTGTGGGTATGGATGAACATGATGGTCTTGTTCTTGCTACCGGCCTCTTCGATACGTTGCCTGAAGTAATGAAACTCATCATATTTGAGGCCCACCCCACCGATGATGATGACATCGGCATCGGTTTGGGTAGCGATGTTCGCGAGCAAGCGGTTATACGGTTCGCCTGCCTTCGCAAAAATGGGGATCTTCTGTGAACGCACCAAGGTATTGAAGACATCGATCATGGGCACCCCGGTACGGATCATGTCTTTGGGAATAAGTCGTTTGACCGGATTAATGGAGGGGCCTGCCACGCGAACCCTATCGGAAAGCAGTTCGGGACCTCCATCGATGGGCTGCCCATTTCCTGAGTAGACCCTTCCCAGCATATCATCAGAAAACCCGACCTGAACGGGTTTTCCGAGAAAACGGATCTTGCAGTCGGTCGAGACCCCGAATCCTCCCCCGAACAATTGTAGGGTTACTTGATCTTCATCTAAAGCGATGACCTGCGCGAACGCCTTCTCACCATTGGGGTAGATGACCTCAGCCAATTCTTTGT
Source organism: Allomuricauda sp. (assembly GCA_028289745.1). Classification (GTDB taxonomy): domain Bacteria; phylum Bacteroidota; class Bacteroidia; order Flavobacteriales; family Flavobacteriaceae; genus Flagellimonas_A. The sequence continues at coordinate 1,280 of JANQOD010000362.1, forward strand.
TGTGCACCCCTTTGGCCTTTATGCTTAGAATCGCCCGACCGATGCTGTCTATGTTCTCATATGTTTTCTGCAACATGACCTCTTTTTTTTACCAAGTTCAAGAGTTTCGTTTTTTGCTTTTCGAATCCCTCCTCGTCGGGCCTCATATAATTCCAATCGAGAAAGGCCTGTCGAATAAAGTTGAAGTGCGATCGTATTTCTTCCTTTCCCTTGAGGCCCACATCGGCATCGATGATTTCCCTTACCATGTTGAACATCAAACGCATTCGGTCGGGATCGGTCACCCCATCCACTTCATGAAAGCTGTTCTGCTGTAGAAATACCGCATCGAGCAATTCGGCTTTTTGATAGCGGATATACGATTCGTCGGTGATGCCTTTTTCGCCCATCAAGATGATGTTTGAGGCTATGATCTTTCCGTCACGGAGCAGTTCCAACAAATATGACACTTCTTCTTGCTCTAACAGTGAAGGGTATTTTGAATTACTGTCAATTCGGTCTATGGCGGGGTATTTACGGGCATCTGACAGTGCCCTTGACAACCCCCAAAAGGCACCTGTACTGAGCAAAGTGGCCTGGGTCACGGGCTCGTCGAAGTTTCCACCCGCGGGAGAGACCGTGCCGATAATGCTGAGCGAACCCATTTGGCCATCACCCAAGATTTCTACCCCCGCGCGATCATAAAAAGCGGAAATAAGGGTAGAGATGTACATGGGGAAGGCCTCGGGACCGGGAATTTCTTCTTTTCTGCCCGAAGTTTCCCTAAGTGCCTGTGCCCAACGCGAGGTAGAGTCGGCCAAGATCAATACGTTCAACCCCTGTTTGCGGTAGTATTCCCCGACGGTGGTGGCCATATAGACAGATGCTTCCCTAGCGGCCACGGGCATAGAGGAGGTATTGCCCACAATATAGGTGCGATCCATCAACGATTTTCCTGTACGGGGATCGATCAGTTCAGGGAAATCCTTAAAGACTTCAACGGCTTCCCCGGCACGTTCGCCACAGGCCGCGATAATGACTACATCTGCCTGTGAATGCCTGGCGAGACTATGCTGCAAAACGGTCTTCCCTGCCCCAAAAGGCCCTGGGTTGCAGGCTGTGCCGCCGTAGGCGATCGGAAAGAGCGCATCTAAAATCCGAATTCCTGTGGGCATCGGCTTCACGGGCACGGAACGTTCTTTAAAGGGCATGGGGGTCTTTACGGGCCACTCAAAGGCCATCTTGAGTTCAGTTGTCTTTCCTGAGCTATCCTTCACAAGGGCGATGGGTTCATCAACGGTATATTCTCCTTCTGTGGCGATATGCTCGACCGTGTGGTTGCCCTGAACGGAAAAGGGCACAAAAATCTTGTGTTCGAACAGTTTTTCGGGAACATGGCCCAATACGGAGCCTCCAGTAACGGTGGCCCCTTTTTTTATTTGGGGGGTAAAATGCCATTTTTTGGTATTGTCAAGCGGATCTACCTCGAGCCCCCTTTCCAAAAACCATTCGATCTTTCCCAATTCGTACAATGGATTTTGAAGGCCATCGGTAACGGAACCCAAGATGCCCGGCCCCAATTTTACGGCCAAAGGAAGCCCTGTAAACTGTACGGGGTCACCTACCTTCATCCAACTGGTATCTTCAAAGACCTGCAAGTACACCCTATTGCCATCTTTCACATCGATGACCTCGGCTTTGAGCCGTTTGCCGTCTTCAATAATGATATAGGCCACTTCACCATTCATAACGGCCCCCTCTGTAGTTTGGGCCCCAACGAGCGACTCGTTGACGCTCATTACTTTTCCTTTTGCTTTTTGCATGTTGTTTGGATGTTTATCAGCTACCGCGAAGTTTGCGCACCTCTTCCTCTATTTTTTGATACCAGATTTTGTCCATGATATCGGTGGCGTTCATTTTATACATTTTGGCCTTTTCTGGCTGGTTTAATTTTGTGTACGCTTTGGCCAGTCCCTTATAGGCGGGCACATGCATATCATTGATGGTAAGGCAGGCTTTTAAATGGCCTATGGCCTCTTCGTAAAAGCCATCTTCTATGAGCTTCATCGCTGTTTTATGAAGTTCCTCAATGTCTCTGATATGTGTCTCTAATTGTAGCGAAATTACATCTTCAGATTTTAAGGTAAGAAACGAACAGGGAACTTCCCGTATCACTTTTTCTGTAACACTTCCCATGAGCATTCGGTTTAGGCCTGTTCTACCGGCAGTGCCCATAATGAGCAGGTCGATCATCTTTCTGGAAACGGTGCTGAGTATTTTTTCTGACGGATTGCCCCTGGGAGATTCCTTGGTCCAGGTGACATCCGATAAATTGAACTCTTTCAAAAAAGCTTCAAAGTTTTCTTTGTGATGTTTACATCTGCTATCGTTTTCGGTTTCCATGTCATCATCTGACGGAAACCAAGACGATTTTGAGACTTCACATACGCTGAGAATGGTCAATTCTGATTTGAACCTGCGGGCCATGGTGATCGCATTCTTGAGGGCCCGCTTGGAGGCCTCGGAAAAATCGACCGGACAGAGGATATGGTGCACATTTAACAGCACTCCCTCTTTTATGACAAAAACGGGCTTTTCACTTTTTTGAATGATGCGTTCGGCGGTGGTGCCCAGCCGAAAAGTGTCCCCTTTTTGGGTTTCACCCGATCCAAGTAGAATGAGATTGGCATTGGTGTCTATGGCGGCCCGGGTAATCGCTTCATACGAACTGCCCACCATCAACAAAGGTTTCTTCACCACCAAACCCTCACTCTTGATAAGGTTTGCCGTTTCTTCCAGTTTGGCCATGGCCGTTTCATTCAGAAATGACCTTACTTTTTCGTTCATAATATCATCTGGAAGCACATGTATGGGAATAATGGTCGATTGAAATATCTTGGCCAGTTCTATGGCACTCGATACTACATTGGGGGATGATTTGCTAAAATCTTGTGCTAATAAAATCTTATCTAATAGTTTCATAAACTCTTTTTTGCTCTTGAAGTACAGCTACATTAATGGGTCAAGTATTTGGCCGTTGCCCCGTCATGGACAATCTGCCAACAATATCAATAAAAATATTAAGCAATTCTTTAGAGAAACTTAAGCGTTGCCATGGCCTTGGGCATAAAAGTCATAATTCATTGAAAATGAGCGATAGGTAGTTCATAAAAGAGTATTCGCCAGTCACCAGAATAATGGGTCCGACCGATTTGGGATGATTTTTTTGTTGATTTTGATAGACTTCATGCCCATCTAAAGTTTTGCTAAAGAATCTGTTGTTACATTACATCATGTAAAAGCCGTGAGACCTTAAAGGCATTACTTGAAAAAGTAATTCGGCATTGAAAACCCAACTGAAAATGCTGGCCATTGATTATTGATCGTTTACCCTTAATGATTTGAAAATGAAAAAGATTCTTGTTCCTGTAGATTTTTCCAATGCTTCTTCGAATGCATTATCGTATGCCATTCAGCTTTTTGAGACCCCTGATTTAGAGATTACCGTATTGCATATTTATGGAGCAAGATCCACAGCGCTTCTCATGAAAAATATCGATGGGGTATTGGAAAAGGATGCCAAGCATAGAATGGATGAGCTTCTCGGCAACCTTCAAAAAGAACATCCCGATATAGTCTTCAGGCCAAAAATTATTAAAAACTATGCCGTTTCGGCCATTTCGGCACTGGGCGATAGCGGTAATTACGACTTCATTGTAATGGGCACCAAAGGAGCTAGTGGACTCAAAGAGGTATTTATGGGCAGCGTTGCCGGAGGGGTGGTATCGAAGACATCCGCTCCCGTAATGGTGGTTCCAGATGGTCATGCGTTCCGTCCACTAGAGCAAATCGTATTGGCCGTAAGCGATGACCCATTCTCAGATGCCAAGGTCATCGACCCTTTGCGCCAGATTGCCACCAAGCACGAGAGCAAGATCAAGGTGCTGCATATCGCAGATAAGAAAACACCTCAAATCGAGAAGGCCTTAAGTGCCATCGAAGATTTGAATCCTTCGGTTGACTACGCTTTTGGCACAGGCGATACCAACAAAGACCTGAACGATTACCTGATGAAAGACTTTTCTGGATTGGTTTGTCTTATTCGCAGCAAAAAAGGATTTTTAGACAGGTTATTGAATGAAAGTGTAACTTTAAAGCAAACTTTTAACAGTCCCGTGCCTCTGCTAATACTCCATGACCAGTAATTAAATGTTTTTTAGAAAATCCATTATTGCGCTTACCGGTCTGTTTTTATGCCTTTTTCTGATCGTACATCTTTCTGCGAACAGTATTTTGTTGTTGCCCGAAGAGACGGCCAGAGAGCTGTACAATTCGTATTCCACCACGCTTCGGGAAAGCCCGATCATCAAGATCGTGGCCTATGTGCTGTACCTCTCCATTTTGCTGCACATAGTCTATGCGCTATTGATCACCTTGAACAATCGAAGGGCCAAGTCTAAGCGCTACACCCTAAACCAATATAGGGAAAACAGCAGCTGGACCTCACAGAACATGGGCCTTTTGGGCATAATGATATTGTTGTTCATCGTAGTACATCTCGCCAATTTCTGGGCCCGTATCAAATTGGGCATGGGAGAGGGAGTGGGTTTGGACGCAAATGGCCATGTAGATGTCTATGAGGTCACCTATAGTCTTTTTCAGAATATTTATTATGTACTCTTTTATACCCTATTGATGGCCCCTTTGGGATTGCATCTTTACCACGGTTTGAAAAGCGCCTTTATGACCTTGGGCTTTTACCATAAAAAGGGGCTTCGGATCATCGCCAAGCTCTCGCTGATCTATGCTGTGATCATGGCCGTAGGCTTTGGCATTATTCCATTTATAGTATTCTTTAAATAACCGTAAGATGTTGGATGCAAAAATTCCGGAAGGACCCTTGGAAAAGAAATGGCGCAACTACCAGATGAAGGCCCAATTGATCAATCCGGCCAACAAGAAAAAATTGAATGTCATTGTGGTAGGTTCCGGATTGGCAGGTGCAGGGGCCGCCGCCACCCTTGCTGAACTAGGGTACGACGTGAAATGTTTTTGTTATCAAGATTCTGCCCGAAGGGCGCATTCTGTGGCAGCCCAGGGTGGAATCAATGCCGCAAAGAACTATCAGCATGACGGCGATAGTGTGTGGAGAATGTTCTATGATACCTTGAAAGGGGGTGATTTTCGTTCGCGTGAAGCCAATGTCTATCGTTTGGCCGAGCTCTCTGCCCCATTGATCGACCATTACGTGCAGCAGGGCGTACCCTTTGCACGCGAATATGGCGGCGTACTCGTAAATCGCAGTTTTGGGGGCGTACAGGTACAGCGCACGTTTTATGCCCGTGGGCAAACGGGGCAACAACTTTTGTTGGCCGCTTACTCGCAATTGTACAAAATGAAACGGGCCAAAAAAGTAGAAATGTTCCCAAGACATGAAATGATGGATATCGTTGTTATTGACGGTAAGGCAAAGGGAATCATTGCGCGCGATTTGGTGACGGGGCAGCTAAAGCGTTTTGCTGCCGATGCAGTGGTCTTGGCCACTGGAGGGTATTCGAGGGTATTCAGGCTTTCTACCCTGGCCATTGGGTGCAATGGGAGCGCCATTTGGAAAGCCCATAGACGAGGGGCCTATTTTGCCGCACCCAGTTTTACACAAATACACCCAACGGCACTGCCCCAGACCAGTGAGGCCCAGTCTAAACTGACCCTAATGTCAGAATCTTTGCGCAACGATGGGCGCATTTGGGTGCCCAAAAAGAAGGATGATGATCGAAAGGCCAATGCCATCCCCGAAGAAGAGCGCGACTATTATCTTGAACGGCGTTACCCCAGTTTTGGAAACCTCGCCCCAAGAGATATTGCCTCAAGGGCGGCCAAAGAGCGCATCGATGCGGGCTTTGGTACGGGGCGACTTAAAAATGCCGTGTATCTTGATTTTAAACATGCCATTGAACGCTTCGGCATGGATACCATAAAAGACCGCTATGGCAACCTTTTCAAGATGTACAAAAAGATCACGGGTGTTGATGCCTATCAAGAACCCATGCAGATTTCACCGGCAGCGCACTTCTCTATGGGCGGGTTATGGGTAGATTATGAACTGATGACCACCATTTCCGGTTTATATGCCATAGGGGAATGTAACTTTTCGGATCACGGGGCCAACCGCTTAGGGGCCAATTCGTTGTTACAAGCCAGCATTGATGGGTATTTTGTGCTGCCGAATACCATCAACAATTACTTGGCAGGTGCCTTGAAGGAAGACCACCCCACTATCGAACATCCCGAGTTTGAAAAAGTGGAAAAAGAGGTTGCGGCGCAGATCAACAAGATACTTTCGATCAAGGGAGACAAGACCGTTGACCATTTTCATCGTGAGCTGGGCAAGGTGATGTGGCAAGAATGCGCCATGAGCAGAAATAAGAAGGGACTTGAGAAAGCCATTGCCCAGATCCAGGAGACCAAGAACGCCTTTTGGAACGAAGTGAACGTTACCGGTGCAAACCAAGAGATGAACACAGAACTGGAAAAGGCTTTGCGTTTGGCCGATTTTTTTGAGCTTGCGCTATTGATGTGTACCGATGCCCTGCAACGCGAAGAATCTTGTGGAGCCCATTTTAGGGAAGAATACCAAACCAGCGAGGGGGAGGCACTTCGTAATGATGATACCTTTTGTTATGTATCGGCCTGGGAATATGACCATGGGGGGTTTAGGCTCCATAGGGAAACGCTGACATTTGAAAATGTGCAGCCCACCGTTCGAAGCTATAAATAACAATTGAAAACCAGTCAATAAAGAAAAATAATGATATGAAGGTCACTTTTAAAATATGGAGACAAGACAATGCGGCCAGCAAAGGTGATTTTGTGTCATACGAGGTCGACAGGCTGACAGAAGACATGTCTTTCTTGGAAGCATTGGATTATCTCAACGAGCTTTTGGTGGCCCGTAATGAAAAGGTTATCGCCTATGAGTATGATTGTAGGGAAGGGATCTGCGGGCAATGTGGAGTGTTCATCAATGGAAGGGCACACGGGCCACATGACCATATGACCACATGCCAGTTGCACATGCGCAGTTTTGCCGATGGGCAGACCATTGTGGTCGAACCATGGCGTGCCACCGCTTTTCCTGTCATAAAGGATTTGGTCGTAGACCGTTCTGCCTTCGATAATATCATTGAGCAGGGAGCCTATATTTCTGCAAAAACAGGTACCGCCCCCGAAGCCAATGCCATACTGGTCGGAAAGGAAGTGGCCGACAAGGCCATGGATGCCGCTGCCTGTATTGGCTGTGGAGCTTGTGTGGCCACTTGCAAGAACTCATCGGCGGCACTTTTTACCGCTGCCAAGATCAATCATTTGAACAGCTTGCCCCAGGGCAAGCAAGAAGCTTCTAAACGGGTTCTGGAAATGACCCGGCAAATGGAGCTCGAAGGCTTTGGCAGTTGCACCTTCACCGGTGCCTGTGAGGTAGAATGCCCTGAGGGAATCTCCATTCTCAACATCGCCGAAATGAATGCCCGTAGGGCCAAGGCCAAATGGTTCGATTGAACAAAACCATATTTTGGCGCAAATGAATGATTGCCATTGATTAGTTTATGGTACGCGCTGCTATTGCCAAGATAAATACAGTATTATAATCAGTTGAAAATCAATACGATGATTTTGTGTCTTGACAGTGTAGGTAGATTGATCACAAAAAATTGCACAAAAACCATTTGATTTTAATAGTGATACTTTTAAAGAAGAAGGAGAATTACTATATTCATGTGTCAAAAAAATAGCACATGCTCAGAGATGAAATTGTCAAAAAGATAGATGGTTTTGGAGGTATAGAAAAGCTCACCGCATCGCTTATGGAGTTTAAAAGAACCACGCCCAGGGTCGAGAGGGTGGTATACAACCGCCTTGCCTCTTATTTCAACCACGTGTATTCTTTTGATGTCAATGTTGAGGCCAAGGCCATCAAGCACAAAAAGCTGACCTTATGGGCCGTGGGTTATTTGAACGCAAAACTAAAGGAAAAAGACGCTGAGGTCATTCGCCTTTGCCGCAGTATGCTACAGTTAAAACTTGATTATGTCAAAGGCGTGGAAACTTTGCTTTAAACGGCCCCTTTTCCATTGTTGTTTTCTTCCATTTTCATGCGTACCGCCTCTATGCGTTCAGGGGCGAGTTCGAAAACCTCTTCTTCATAGATTTCCATTTGCCGCACCAAACTGTTGAATTTGCTCAAGTACTTCTTTTCCCATGCCATGAGGAACAATTTTTCCAAAGGATGTTGCAACATGGTATCGGGCGCATCCATATGGCTTAGAAACTCGTCTAAGGCCACTTCGTCAGACAGCCCCAATAATCGCATGACCTTGTCTTTTAACGGCAAATCATTGCCCGATGAAGCATTGCCCTGGCCTACATTTGTGTAGGGGCTGTCTTTGGGAAGCTTTCGTAAGGGTAGTTTGTCATTGAAAATCGAATTGATGTCATATCCCTTTTCCATCAAAAACAAAATATACTTATTTGGAATAAATTTTTTTCGCCCTGATTCCAATTTTGACACATCGTTCTGTGAAAGTCCTAAGGCTTTTGCCAAATCAGTTTGCGTAAACCCTAGTTCTTTTCTGGCGTTCTTTATTTTTTTGAAGGCATCCATAAAATATCACAAAAAGATATATCCTATTTGCATTATATGCAATTTTACTATATATTTAATACAAATATAAGTAATATAGTTCATTACTTCAATCTTTATAACATTGCTGAAAAAGAAAAAGATTGCACTAACCATCTAAATATCAACACTATGAAAATCATAGTAATGAATTGAAAATTAGATTGAAATAAATAAAGGGTTATTAGTGCAAAAACCATTGCAGGTCATGCAATGGAAAACGGACTCATCACTATTTAGCACCACGTTCAAATTTTATATGTAGAAGTTCTTTCACAGTATTTCGATAGACCTGGAAGTGAACAAGGAAGGGCAAATATGGCATTGCCCATTGAAATACCATGATTCAAAAGCGTAATGAAGGTAAATGATAATGATGCAGAAGCGAAAGTCAAATAGTGGGCCCGATGATAAGAAAGAAGTCCATCGACTGGTGGGCTTGGATGCTTTTCGCAAAAGTTTGGATAAGATTTTTTTCTCGAACACCACAATAACGTATAAAAGGGATACGGACCATGTTTTCAATTTGATCATTGAACTGCACTGTAATTTCAATCTGATCAACGCTCTTTTTCATCCGAACATGGGCAATTGGGGAGGGTTACACATGGTAAATAGAGTTGAACAACCACCATTTGAACGGGCGTTCATGCTATTGCACCAACTGAACCATGGGGCGGTCGACATTGTCGAAATCTACATTGACCTGCTCGATACTTCATTGATCATAACCAAAATACATGCCCAAAGTATTTCCCATCAGCTAGGGACCATTTTGCTGGCATTGAGTCAAAATTTTGCATACCTCACCAAAGGGTTGCTCGAAATGCCCTTAGAAATATTTGTCCCAGTCTTTGAAAAAAAAGAAAACAATGATTTGCCAGACAAGCGAAACGACAAGCAGGTTAAAGTGATAGGGGAGTATTTTGATTTTTGGGGACTGTATTTTCTTTCTAAAAAAAATCAAGACCCCGTTATCTATGATTTGAAGAACAGAAGATTTATTGACGGAGAACTTCTGCTGATCGACTTGGAGACATAAGGGAATGATGATATGGCACTTATGTAAGACAATGCCTAATGGTCAGCTTGAGCAAAATTATCCCTACCTCAAAAGCACGGTCTAAATAGTTTCTATCGATCAGAAGCAAGATTATAGCCTGCCATCAACCCTTTGAAGTCTTCACTTTGGGTCTCAGCCACCAGCAAACGATTCATCGCATTGAACAAGGGGTGCGTTTTGTGCATAATGAAACTGCGATACTGTTTTTCGAAGGTGAGTGGTAAGAGCTGAACATCAGATTCCATCTGTCTGTTTCTAATCAAATATTGCAGCACGGTCCTATCATGGACCAACACTTCGATCTCTTTGTGCGAGAGTGCCAAAAGGGCCATCTCTTCAGTACGATAGATTTGAAAGGGCCGTATGTCTTGGGCCTGTAAAAAATCTGCACCAGAACCACTGCCAACGACCCCGACCCGTTCAGCCCCCTTAAGGTCTTCTAGACTGTTTATCTGCCCCTCGAGGCTGTTAACGGTAAGGGTAGAGGCAATGGTGGCCGTGAAGCTTGAAATGATGATGACGGCCGTGAACATCCAAATAATGGCGATGGTCTTTCCGGCATTGGTT